>QMLT01000097.1 GCA_003646875.1 Deltaproteobacteria bacterium | reverse complement strand
GTGTGTAACCTGTTCAAAACTGGAGGCAATGAAGGGCTGGGGGCTAATCTTGTGGGTCAAAATTAGAATTGCTGTAACCTATCTTGATTTTTTTACTACTTCTGATCTAATGTGTATTCTTGCGAAAACCGCCATCTAATTCTGAAATAATTTTACCGCTTTTCCTTTACCCAAACCTCTTATTGACAGCAATACTAAAGAGGTTTTTAACCGAGGAAAAGAGCATGGGGATGTCTTTTTTTGCTATATGCCCCTGGCCCAGGTCTGCCCGCCATCCGGCAGGCAGGCCTGGCATGCAATGCTTAGGCTGTATTGCCAGGACTGATAAATAATATAGAAATTGCAATATTTGCCAAGGAAGCCGCGCCAGGGAAGGCAGGGCGGGCTTACGTTAGGCATTTTAGGCGCTTAAGCCATTAAAGGGATAACTCGTCGGTTTGAGGCCGAGTTTCGCTAGGTATTAAACCATCTTTCTGGCCTTAAATAGTGAAAGAGCTTGGAATTGCTCCAGTCTTTTTTGATAATAATTGACAGTCTTTTTATAATCCGTTATCTTTCCAACTGCTTTAAATGGCACAAAAGTAATTGTAATTATATTATGGAAGACCTATCCATATACCTGAAGTCAACATACTATATTGATTACGACACACCTTCGGTTTCGAAGTTGTCCAAAGAAATTGTTGCCTCTCATCCAGACGAAAAGGCAAAGGCTATCTTTAATTTTGTGAGAGACAAGATTCCTTACACCCCCTATTCTCCCTTTTACCTTCCAGAACATTATCCGGCAAGCAGGACTCTTGAGAGAAGGGAAGGGTTTTGCGTTCAGAAGGCAGTTCTGTTCGCTGCATTGGCCAGAGCCAATGGCATACCGGCACGGCTTGTGTTTGCGGACATTAGGAATTATGCAATACCCCCAAAACTATGGAACATTATGAAAACAAATGTTTTTGCCTTTCATGGCTATAATGAGCTTTTTATTGATGGCAGATGGATCAAGGTAACGCCCACATTTGATATAGGCATGTGTCAGAGGCTCAATCTGAAACCAGTAGAATTTGATGGGCATAATCCGGCTATCTTTCATTCCCATGATTTGGATGGGCATCTACATATCGAATATATTAAAGATCATGGGCATTTTGCAGACCTTCCGTTTGAAACGGTTGTCAATGGTTTTAAGAATGCGTATACAGAAGACATGATTAACAGATGGAAGGAATCAAGTCTTCAGGCAGAAAAATAATGGTAATTATCCAGATCTAAGCTCGTCCACCATATGCAATGATATTATAGAACTTATGCCAAAGGCATTTTTTATCAACCTTGGATGTGTAAAAAATCTTGTAGACAGTGAATACATCCTTGGTCGTATCAAGGAGCAGGGATATGATTTAATAGATGATCCTATAGGCGCCGATATAGCGATTGTTAATACCTGTGCCTTTATCAGACCAGCGGTTGAGGAGAGTATAGACACCATACTTGAGCTTGCACGTTTAAAAGACAAAGGTCATCTAACATACCTTTTTGTAGTAGGTTGTTTTGTGCAGAGATATGGACGAAAGCTGCTTAAAGAAATACCAGAGGTTGACGGCTGGCTTGGTACAGGACAGATACACAGAATAGGTGGGATTTTAACTACGAAAAGCGCAAATAATCCGATTTTTTTTATAGACAGACCTCGTTTTTTAGCGGATCACACTGCACCCAGGGCACAGACAACACCATTCTATTCTGCCTATCTAAAAATCGCCGAAGGATGTTCACACCATTGCTCCTATTGTATTATTCCTTCCTTAAGGGGTTCTTTCCGAAGCAGAACCATAGACTCTCTATGTATCGAGACAAAGCATATGGTTGAAAGGGGCGTGAAGGAGATTAATCTTGTAGCCCAGGATACAACCTCCTATGGCCATGATTTTGACCCACCATGTAGTCTTGAGGACCTCCTGGTGAAGCTTCTTGCTATATCCGGTTTGCATTGGCTTAGAATTCTTTATGCTCATCCCAATCATTTGACTGAAGGAATGCTTGAGCTTATTGATTCTGAAGAAACGTTATGCCCATACCTTGATGTGCCCATCCAGCATGTTAATCCGGACATCCTTAGGGCTATGGGACGCCCTTTGCAGGCGGAGTCGATACCTCAATTTGTAGAGAAAATAAGAAAAAGATCAAGAAAAATAACATTACGGACAACAATTATGGTCGGTTTTCCAGGAGAGACTGAGAAACAATTTAAAGAATTATGCAATTTTGTAAGAGAGGCAAAATTTGAAAGATTGGGTGTTTTTGCCTTTAGCCCGGAGAAAGGTACCCATGCCGCAAAGCTCAAAAATAGCATACCTCAGAGTGTAGTTGAAGATAGGGTTCAGGAGCTTATGGAGATTCAGGCAGAGATCAGCAGAAATATCAATAAAGAGTTGGTTGGTAAAACAGTTCCAGTCATAGTTGAGGGATTAAGCCCTGAAACAGATCTATTACTTACTGGTCGAACAGCAACAATGGCTCCAGATGTAGATGGCCAGGTATTGATAAATGAGGGAACAGCTATGGTAGGAGAAATTGTATCGGTTCATATAACTGAGGCCCATACCTACGATTTGGTAGGGAGTATTGAAAGGAGAGGGGAAGGATAAATACGCTTTAGATGCCCCATAAGGGCTTCAAAATATTTGATGACTTATGTAGCCTATCTGGGTTTTTATTTATATGGATGTGAAAGATATGGTAAAAACAGCGCCAATAATAGCAAGAATTGAACCTACACTTAAGGAGGATGTGAAAAACTTGGGGCACGCTGAGGCCCCCTATTAAGGCCTGCCCTGCCTGCCTTGGCGCGACATCCTTGGCAAAAAATATTGCAATTTCTATATTATTTATTAGTCCTGGCAATACAGCCTAAGCATTGCATGCCAGGCCTGCCCGCCATCCGGCAGGCGGGTCTGGGACAGTGGAGCGAGTTGGCTGGAGCATTTTATGGAAACTATAGTAAAGTCGCTGTGCCATAGTACTCAACCATTACAAGACTCCTAAAGATTGACTAGCATTGCACCTTTCCCCATCTCCTTTTTATAAGGGGTTATGGGACCGGACAAAATTCTCCATCCGTGTTCACCCATACTGATACTAAATTTCCAAATCTCGAAAAGACGGCATGGCGAGCATTTCAATCAATTCATGTCTCGAGAAGCTTTTAAGCAAATTTGGGTCGTCTTCTAAAACGATACTGTCCATTAGGTTGCGTTTTTTCTCTATAATGGCTGATATCTTCTCTTCAAGGGTACCCTGTGTCACCAATTTGAATACCTGGACTCCCCTTTTTTGTCCGATTCGGTGAACTCTATCTGTGGCCTGGTCCTCTTTGGCTGCGTTCCACCAGCGATCATAGTGAATCACCATCGAGGCAGCTACCAGGTCTATGCCAATACCTCCGGCCTTAAGGCTTCCCACATAAATCCGACAATCCGGATCATTTTTAAATCGTTTGATGATCTCCCCCCGCTTTCGACTGGCGCCTGTTAGTGTTACATAGCCCACACCAAGCCTGTGTAAGAATTTCTCTATAATCCGGATCATTTCCAGATACTGGCTGTATATGACTATTTTCTGGTCGCTATCTAGGCATTCAAAGACAAGTTCTTTAAAAAGCTCCCATTTGCCTGAGCGGTATTGTTCGTAGTCGTCTGCCTGGCCGTTTAACTGTGCAGGGTGATTGCATATCTGCTTAAGCATGTTGAGCAAGGCGAAGACATGCATATATGGTACGGGTTTTTCGTCTCTCTTGAGGGTTTCGATCAACCCCTCCCCCCTCGAAGCAATGGTATCCCGATAAAGTTTTACCTGATCTTCGCTAAGGCGGCATGTTCGGATGTCCTCGATCTTCTCTGGAAGCTCATCTAAGACTGTCTTTTTCAACCGGCGCAGGATGAAAGGTGATATGAGTCTGGTCAGCGCTTTCTGGCTGGAGCAGAGTGGATCTACTTCCATGGGCCGGATATAATGTTCATGGAAATCTTCATCGGTTCCCAGGTATCCTGAAACGGTTAGATCAAGAAGGGCCTTGAGTTCCCATAGCGTGTTTTCAATAGGTGTTCCAGTCAGGCCGAGTTTTATCTTGGCATTTAATTTTTCGGCTGCCTCGTAAGCCTGGGCCTTGGGATTTTTGATATATTGGATTTCATCAAATACGGCAAGGGCAAATGGTATCTGCTCAAATTGCCTAATGTCATTCCTGAGAATGCCGTAAGTGGTTAAGAGCACATCCGCCTCTTTTAAGCTATCCGGAAGATTTCGCTGGCCCCCGTGAAAAACATTTGCTTTCAAACCAGGCGCATGATCCCTAATCTTTTCATACCAATGATTCAAGACGGTGGCGGGACAGATGACAAGAAAGGGTTTCTTCACCCTGCCATGCTCCCGAAGAGCCACCATAAGCGCAATGACCTGATGGGTTTTCCCGAGTCCCATCTCGTCGCAAAGCAAACCTCCCAGTGAGTTTTCAAACAGGAAATAAAGCCACTCTAATCCCAGTTTCTGGTATGGACGCAGAGATGATGTTATGCCCTTCAATGGGGGCATAGGTCGCGCGGGCCTCCATTCCAAGATTTTTTTTGTCATCTCCACCTTCTCACCTTGTCCTGTGATATTCAGGGAGCCACGACTTGACACCTGGAGGCGAAGCAAATCCAGACGGGTAAGCTTTATTTCGTTGGATTGTTTGTTCGTCTTCTCTGCTGGAAAGGTCTTCAGGAGGTGGCTAAGTGGCTCGAAGTCGGTCGATTGACAATCAATCCATCCTTTGGCAGTGGGGATATAACGATGTCCAGACTTTTTTGCCTCGAGGATTTCCGCCAGGGAAATCGATGTATTTCCAAATGAGTAGCTCATGGAAAGCCAGCACCAATCTCGATCGAGTGCCGTAGGACTAATCTCTACCCGATCGTATCTCTTGAAGATCTTGAGGCTCTTGACCGAAGCATCCACGATGTGCGGACCTTCAGAAAGCTCTTCGCCAAATTCTTGTAAGAAACTCGGGATCTGGGATTTCTTTAAAACCATCTTGATTGGTGACACAAACTTCCGTTGCATCTTTCCTGGTGGTTCAAGTTCGGCAAGAAGGCCCAGTTCCTTAATGTAAACGAGATTCCCGTACCTGAATTTTTCAAGGTCTTTTCTCTCAAAGAAGCTTTCCTCCCCGTTCTCTTGAAGGACATGAATGATGGGTCGTACCTCCAGATCCAGTTCTGTATTCATGGAGATCTTAAATAGGGATTTAAGGGGGATAGGGTGAATCGCCAGACCGTGCTGATTGGGAAGGCATTCCTTGAAAGCAAGGAGGACTTCTTTCACTTTATTGCGAGGGATCACTATACGAAAAATTGGCTCTTTTTCCGAGCGCTTGCATGTGACCGTAAAGGTGCCGGTGGTCTCTTCTATGGCCGGATAAAATGTGCATCTATCGACCCCCAGCTCCCGATAGCCATGGTAAGAGACCCTGAACCAGGCATTCTCCTCCAGGGCCTGCCTACGGCTTTTAAAGCCCATCTTCACCATGGTCCGCTCATTTGTGGAAAGGGTCATAAGAGAAAGCCTGTCCAGGAGCGCTGCTCTATTCGGAACGAAATTCCCCTTAGGAACATGGCCAAAACGCTCGATGAATCGCGAGACATCCGGGCCGTTGGATAGATAATGGAGCATCTCTTGCCCATCTGAGCCGAGTACTTTCAGATATCTCTCAGGCTTCTGCCCGACAAAATGCATTCGGACAGATTGAGCAGTCTCCTTACAGCCATCAGAAAGAATTCTGGCCAGGTGATACCAGATGCTCGATCTGAAGTCTTCCTCGGGAGTTCGTCCATTGAGTTGTTTATGAAAGGCTCTGTACAGATCAACGAGTTTCAATATATGTGGACACGTCTTTTTCCTGGAGATGAAACATGAGCAGAACCTTTGGTCTTCATACATTTTGTTGCCTTTTAAAAAAAGGGCTATTCCAGGACTGGGATCTGCAGGGTCAGGAACCAGTGCAAAACCATGGCGATGAAATTCTACACAATGAAGGCCTGATAGCGAAGAAGACTGTTCATTTATCCTCTGCCATGTCTTCGGGGACTGTTGTTTTAAGGTTCTATTCTTATTGGCTTTGGGCATAGTATGATTTGTTTTAATTCTTCCAGCTTCTTTTATGCGTCTTGATATCTAACAAATTTGATCCAAAAAGAAAAGCTCATAGAGGCTAAACAAATGAAATTTAATTTTGTATGCTACCTGCGGGACCATCTAACAAAAGACGACCTTGCGAAATAGATCGAACTTACCTGCAGAATCTCGAAAAAGAGACAGTGATTGATGTGGCCTGTAAGTTGCGTGATTTGTGGCAAGGGCCTTGTTCGGAGGGAAGCCAGGGTATTATGTATATGAGCTTGAGAAAACTGCATCAGGGACGCGCATATCCTTTACCCTTCACCGCTACTATTCAGCCGTTTGTCATTGACAAAGGCTTGTATCTCCCATGTTGAAGGACGCAAAAAGGATCTGAAATTAACCGCACTATGGTCGGTCCTATGCTGGCGACCTTCATTGCGGTTCGATTTCGATTGTCTCGAGTGAAGATAAAAGAGTTTCTCTCCTATTGGTTGCCCACAGAACTGTCAGTGCGTACCATTGACAAATGCATTCGCGAGGCTGATGTGGCCTGCCGGTTGTTGAAGAACTGGTAGAACAAAAAATTGTAACTTCTCAATAACTTTGGGTATCGAGGCATAAAGACACACTTATCCAT
>QMLT01000096.1 GCA_003646875.1 Deltaproteobacteria bacterium | reverse complement strand
TTAAACGCATGGCCTTTTTCAACATACTTTATCAATATCCATCATTATGACAATATAGCCTAATTGGCCACATATCTGCACAATGCCGCTCCACATTATCCCTGAACCTATAACAAACCTTTTGTATTTTTATTTTCACTCTATATATCTTTACCGCTCAAAGTTGTTCATTATCATGATAGAAGTGCCCTTGAAATTACAATCTTCTCAATCTCCTTGGTTCCCTCATATATATCAATTATCTTTGCATCTCGATAAAAGCGTTCAACATCATATTCTCCCATATATCCATAACCGCCGTGGATCTGTACCGCCTCCTCTGCTACACGAACACCTGTTTCTCCAGCAAACCATTTGGCCATTGCTGTTAGTTTATGATCAATCTTGCCTTTATCTGCTTTAAAGGCTGCTTCATACACGAGGTTTCTTGCTGCCTGGATACGTGTAGCCATTTCTGCTATCTTGAATTGAATTGCTTGAAAAGAGCTCAAGGTTTTACCAAATTGTTTCCTGTTTTTGGCATAATTTATAGCCTTTTCCATAGCACCCTGGGCAATGCCAATCCCTTCCGCACCTACGTGGATTCTTGTCCGGTTAAAAAATTCCATGAATTGATAAAAGCCTTTGCCTTCCTCACCAATAAGGTTTTCCATTGGCACGCGGACATCCTTGAGGTACAATTCGGCTGTATCTGAGGCCCTTATTCCTAATTTATGGTGAAGTTTATTTGCCTCAAATCCCGGCCGGTCACTTTCCACAAGGATCACGCTATGTCTTCTATGTCGTGAAGGATTATCCGGGTTTGTTAAACATATCACTGGAAAATAACTAGCCACGGTTCCATTTGTTATAAATGTCTTATTCCCATTGATGATATAATCAGTGCCATCTTTTCTGGCCATGGTTGTGATGGCCGCTACATCACTTCCCGCGTCTGGTTCGGTGATGGCCGATCCCATAACTGCATCTCCTTTAGTGAGGGGAATAAGGTATTTTTTCTTTTGCTTGTCTGTCCCGTATAAATCGACCATATCTGCCCCGAAGGTGGCTGAGATCAAAACAGACCCCAATCCAGGGTCAACGCGCCAGAATTCTTCGGTGATAAGGCATTTCTCCAGGTAGCCATACCCACTCCCGCCATATTCCTCAGGGAAGTTAATCCCTATAAAACCGAGCTTGGCTGCCTTTGTGACCAGTTCTCGAGGGTATTTTTCCTGTTGGTCACACTCCTGGGCGATTTCTGGAAATTCACCTTCGGCGAATTCCCTTGCTGCCTTTTTAATATCCTCCTGATCTTTTGTTAAGTCAAAATCCATGAGATTTACCCCTTTCCCTATCAAAAGTCCCTTTTTGCGGATCTTCACCCTCTTTCTTTAACCTCTGTTTCATAATCCGATTCATGGCATTTTTAGGTAGCTCATCAATAGCCTGCCAATATCTAGGTATCTTAAATTCTGCCAGGTGTTCCATGCAAAATTGGATAAGTCTATTCCAGTCATATTCCTGGATATCTCTCGAAAAAACCACATAGGCCTTTAATTCTTCTTCGCCAGCTCCATCAACGGTTGAGATTCCAATGACGGCTGACTCTCTTACATCTTTATGGCTATTAATAACCGCTTCAACCTCTGTGGCTGATATATTTTCTCCCTTTTTCCGAATTATATCCTTCATTCGACCCAAAAAATAAAAGTATCCATTCTGATCCTGTTTACCCTGGTCGCCAGTGTGTAGCCATCCTCCCCTTAAGGCCTCAGCCGTGGCAGAAGGTTCCTTAAAATAACCCTTCATCACAGCGGGATTTTGGATTATGATTTCTCCTTCTACTCCCCTCGGTACATCGCGGTCGTGGTCATCAACAATCTTGATCTTATTTTCTACCCTAGATTGGGGCCACAGCATGGGGACACCAATCCCACCATCGATTGAGATGCTGTTTGAGGGACTCATGATACCCATTGGTGATTCCGTGAGACTATAAATAGTCTGCAATTTTACACCAAATCGCTTTTCAAAGTCCCGATAATGTCCCCTTGGTGCACCTCCAGCTATCACCACCTCTGCAGGGTTGTCAGCATCGTTAGATCTCGCAGGACGGTTGAAGAGGATGTTGGTAATGGCCAAGAGCATTACTACTTTGTTGGCCTTATAATGGCGGATCAAGTCCCACATCCTTGATGCACTAAATCGTTCGATCAAAATAAAGGTCGCGCCGGCGACCAAGGTCCCCATGACGGAGTAGAATTGCGCATTTACATGGAAGAGGGGATTTGCAGTAAGGAGACGGTCACTTGACTCTATCTTTACAGTGTGAACAAATGAGTTGGCAGTTAAGAGATAGCTTTTGTGAGACAGGAGGACACCTTTGGGTGGACCGGTAGTTCCAGAAGTATAGAGACATACTGCAACGTCATTAGGCAGAATAGAGACAGGCTCAAGCTGTGCGGGCATGCGGTAGAGATCCGCAAATGAGATTGTCCCATTTGGCTTTTCTTCGCCCACGAATACCCAGTTAGTACATTGCTTATATTTGCTTTTGAGCTCGGGGATAAGCCTACATGATTGATCGCCAACAAAAACAACTTTGGGTTGTGCGTGGTTCAGGATATAGGATATTTCACGCACGGTGAGCCGGGGGTTAATAGGCACCATAATTCCACCCAACTTTAAAATCGCAAACCAGATAAAGATAAAGGAAGGGCAGTTTTTGACTAACAGTGAAACAAAATCACCTTTCTTTACCCCCATTTCCTTTATGGCATTCGCTATCCTATTTGTAACCTCATTCAGCTTTTGAAAAGAGGTTTCCTCGTTACCGTGAATAAGGTAGACCTTTTCAGGGTATTCCAAAGCCCTTCTCTCTAAGAGTTCACGAACATTCTGCATTTTCTAAAATACTATAAGATTGCTATCTTTTTCTCTCTTTACACTAAGCCATAGTAAACCGCTAAAAATGACTATTACCCCTATGCCTATAGTATTCCAGAGTAAATTAGGCTGAATAGTGAGGGGAATACAGGCAAAGAGGATTAATCTTTCATAAAGCTTGAGCTCTCTGAAGGCATATCCACATGCAGCCGCTGCCAAAGCCCATATACCTAAAAAGGACATTACTAAGGCAGTAAAGATTTTTAAAAGGTTGCCTGAAAGCAACATTATCTCAGGCCTGTAAATTATGTAAAAAGGTACTATAAACTTGGCGATCCCAACCCTAAACCCCACTAGCGCAGTTTTAAAAGGATCGGTTTCAGCAATTCCAGCAGCTGCATATGCAGCCAAGGCAACAGGCGGTGTAATGGTAGAAATAACAGCATAGTAGAAGACAAACATGTGGGCGGCGAGTTCGGATACGCCCATCTGAACGAGGACCGGGGCTATGATTATGGCCACCAGCAAATAGGCTGCAGTAGTAGTAATGCCCATGCCAAGCAAAATGGATGCGAGCATAGCCAGTATCAGAAGAATTGGTAAGATACCATGGGCGATTTGAACAAGCAAATAGGATATTTTCAGGCCAAGACCGGTCAGGGTAAGCACACCAACAACAATACCAGAGCAGGCACATGCAGCGGCTATAGGAAGTATAGCTTTAGCGCCATTCTCCATGGCTAATAGTATTTCTTTTATTCCCATTCGTGTGTCCTTCTGAAGCGAGCTAATAAGGATCACTGATATAATTGAATAAAATCCGGCCTTCATGGCTGTAGCTCCCATGACCAGCATGAAGACCAAGACACCTATTGGAAAAACGAGATGGCCTCTTTTCTTTAATGCCGGCAACAGCTTAGGTAGGCCTTCCTTTGGCAAACCTTTAATATTATATCTCTCAGCCTCAAAGTGCACCATAATGAATACAGAGAGAAAGGAGAGTACAGCGGGAATAAAAGCTGCTATACATACAATCAGGTACGGCTTACCTATGTAACTGGCGATAATAAAGGCGGCTGCTCCCATGAGGGGAGGCATTATCTGGCCTCCGGTAGAGGCGGTTCCCTCGATTCCCGCTGCTAATACCGCTGGATAACCCATCCTCTTCATCAAGGGAATAGTAATTGAACCAGTGGTAACCACATTGCCAACGGCACTTCCTGAAACAGAACCCATAAGGCCACTGGATACAACCGCGACTTTCGCAGGCCCACCTGTTTTATCACCAGCAATGGCAGTGGCAGACTGCATAAAGAACTCTCCCACGCCGGAGTTGACCAAAAAGGCAGCAAAGATGACAAAGACAGCAATGAAGGTAGCTGATACCCCTAATGGAACAGTAAAAAGACCTTCTGTGCTTAAATATTCATAAGAAATGAACCTGGAAATATCCATTCCGGAATGGCCGATATAGGGGAGATGTATATATGATCCTAAGAAACCGTAGGCAATAAATATAAGGGTAATAATGGGTAAGGCCCATCCCATTATTCTCCTGGTCATATCCAAAACTAATAATATTAATACAACTCCCAAGACAATGTCTATTGATGTGGCAGCCCCAGCCCGCTCATAGAGGACATAATAGATAACAAATGTAATATTGCCACAAGATAGGAGAGCTCCTATTGAATAGAGGATGTTTAGGGCCAATGAGACCTTAGGATTCCACCCTTTCTTAAAGGGATAAATGAAGAAGGTGAGAATGAGGGCAAAGGCTAAATGAATGGATCTCTGCTGTAAGGCGGGAAACCGGCCGAACCCAGATGTATAGAGATGAAATAGGGCCATTAGTACTGCTAAACCAGAAATGAATAAGGCTGTTTTTCTTCCTGAAAGTTTGTTACTCATTGGATACTATTTTTTAAGAAATAAGGATAATCTGGAACAGCTTTTAACCTTGACCTCAATGAGGTCTCCCCCTTGGGCAACCTCGTAGAGTGGGAGCCAGTTGCCATTCAAGAATAACATGTGTTTGAAGGTGTATCCGGCATAGAAAGTAACCTCCTCCATTGGTTTGTTTAAACTAGAGATTTTTATCGTTCTCGGGGCAATCACTTTTGCTCTTTCCTGATGTATATAACCGGCATATGGAGCCTGGTATATAGTTTCCGTGAAAGTCATCTTATAATTGTCATTCACTATAAAGTGATCGCCTACCGGGAGGCCTTCTACCGAATTTATAAATACAATCCATAGGTTATCACCTGGAGAAGTCACTTTTTCAATGATTGTTTTACCGTTACTTATGTCTTTGATGCTCAGAAAGTAAAGAGGATAAAAGCTGTGGTAGACAATTACCAGGAGTAGGATGGCCCCCATGCATCCAAAAGCTAATGATTTTGTAATGGTTTTTCCTTTTGCCACAGAAATAGCTACATATAAAATCCGCAGGAAGGCATCCTATTAAGGGCTTCCTACGGATTGTCTATTTTTTACACTACCTTAAGCCTACTTCAAAAGTCCGACTTCTCTCCAAAATTTAACAGCCCCTGGATGCCACGGTATAGACATCCCCTTTGACATAACTTCTGTGGTCATTTTCTTTGCCTTTGCATGACATTGCTTAAACTCGTCCAGATGATCTTTACATACTGTTTTGACAATTTTATAGGCCAGATTCGTATCCATATCTTCATACGTGACCACCAATCCAACCCATTTAAGGGCAGGGGTGTCATAATTTATTTGTGGATAGGAACCGGCCGGGATAATGGATCGGGAATAGTAAGGGTACTTTTTTAATATCTTTTTCATCATATTTTCTTGTATGGGGATGAGTCTGCATTTGGTCAGGGTGCAAAGATCGGCAAAGGTGGATGCAGGTGTTCCGATGGTATACATAGCGGCATCCAGTGTCTTATCTTTCATGGCTCGGGATTGCTCGGTGGCAGAGATGAATTGAGCCTTTAAATCTTTATATGTTATCCCGTATGCTCCCAGTATCTTCTTAGACATAGTCTCGCTTCCGCTTCCGGGAGGCCCAAAACCAACCTTATGTCCTTTGAGATCTTCTACTTTGTAAATGTCTGTATCGGCGCGTGCAATAATGAGGAGATCTATTCCCCAGAAAGAAAAGAGGCCATTAATTTTTGCTGGGGGTCGGCCTTGATAAAGATCTGTCCCTGTCTGGGCAAAAAAAGCTACATCTGGCATGACCATAGCCAGATCTGTTTTCTTTTCTCCAAGGAGTCTTATATTCTCTCTACTGGCAGCAGATGGATGAGCTGATGCCTCGGTATTAGGCACATATTTCGTTATAAGGCTACCAATGGAGCCACCTGCCGGATACCAGCTTCCTCCAGTGCTGGCTGTGGCAATTCTAAGCAAGCGTTTTTCCGCAACTGCGTCGGAAATGAGACTACCTGCGATGACTGATCCTACCAAAAAGGTGGATATAATGATCATAGTTATGATTTTTTTTCTCATTTCTTTCCTCCTTATTAGTTTTTTGTTAATAATTTCAGGATAGAAATTTTCTAACCATCACCTCCTTTCTGATCCCTTTCTTTAAGTACCCTTTTCAAGGGCTTGCCTGATGGATTCTTGGGTATCGAGCTAATGAACTCTACGGACTTTGGCTTTTTATAGCTGGCAAGATGATCCTTGCAGAAATCGATTACCTCCTGCTTGCCTACCATTTTACCATGCTTAAGAACTATAAAGGCTTTCACCGACTCTCCCCATATCGAATCAGGAATACCAACTACGGCTACGTCAGCAATGGCTGGGTGTCTGAAGAGGACCTCTTCAATCTCTTTAGGATAAATGTTTTCTCCGCCGCTTACGATCATATCCTTTTTTCGGTCTACAATATATACGTAGCCATCCTCGTCTACAGTAGCCAAATCGCCGGTATAGAGCCATCCGTCTTTAACTGCCTCTTTTGTTG
>QMLT01000095.1 GCA_003646875.1 Deltaproteobacteria bacterium | reverse complement strand
CTCTATTATACGATATTATCATCTCTGCCCTCTAAAAGGAGTTTTCTTCCTAACGGGGTAACCATTTTTAGCTTGAAGAAAAAATAAAGAATCATTAAAAGATAATCACGCCCCCGTAGCTCAGGTGGATAGAGCTAGGGATTCCTAATCCCTGTGCCGCGTGTTCGAGTCACGCCGGGGGCACCAAATATCCAGGGATTAGCCGCATTTCTCATGAAGGGAGACTTTGCAAAACCTTATTCACTGTATGGAATTCCCGGGGACTCCCTTCAGGGGATTCCACATGTCAGATTGTTTTGCTCGCTAAGAAAGAGTGTGGGTTTTTCTTTAGTTGATGAAAAAGGAAGGCATTGATGTTTTTCTTTATTGGCGGGATTCAGCCTAAAACTGTCACTGTTGATAAACAGGCAAGAACGTGCCCATCGTGTGGCCACGTTGAGGTCTACCTAAAGAGGGTAGATCATTATATGAGCCTGTTTTTCATACCCCTCTTTCCTGTGAAAAGAGGGGCCCCATTTTTAATCTGTGAAAATTGCAATACTATCATTGATGAACATGGCTACAGCACAGGTGCTGAACGGCCAATGCGGGAAAAAAGATGCCCCTCCTGCGGAAGAAAAGTGGATCGGGATTTTACCTTTTGTCCTTACTGCGGGAAGGCTCTTTAATGTAAACGCTATCCGCGGTCTGTTGCGTGCTATTATTGTTTTGGCTAAATTGTTACGGTCTCCATTATAGTGCTCATTTTCCCCGGCAATCAGCTAACAATGTGCAACCATCAACCAAGATCCTTAAAGATTGCATCTATTTCTTCCTGCTGAACATCGAAGACTACATCATTCGGAGGAAGCTTTTCCATCCTCATAAACTCCGGCAATATGTTATGAGCATCGGTCCATCCTGCTGAATGGTTAAAGGCCAGTTCTTCTTTTAAGGTATTGATGCCGATATTCTTTACATCCTCTGTGTTGAGGTCGGTGCCGTACCTGGCATTGAGTAGCTTAACAAGCACCTCATACATAACCTGTCCCTTTGCGGGCAGGGCAAGATAGCAATATCCAACAGAGTCAATAGTAGCACTTAGTATTTGTGCATCCCGAGACCTATTTACCTGACCCTCCCTGGAGAGCGAATCACGGTAATCAAGGCCTGCCGTATGATCTGCACCCATAGGTGAAGTGCAATACGTTACTCCCACTGCTTTGCAGGCCCTTGGATCATGGGCCGGGATAGCCTGGCCTTTGGAAACAGGAACCCTATCCAGGCCAAGAAACTGGGCAGTGAAGGCAGCGCCATGCCCTACAATCTTACCAATAGGTGAGCCACCCCTCAGTTCTTTTAATATTTCTATTACCTTTTGATCATCTCCAAACTCAATAACCCCGGCCTCCATTAACTGAGCGATAGCGCTTCCAACCTCTATAGTATCAATGCCTAAATCGTCACACATCCTGTCCATTTGGGCTATTGCATCAAGATTGGTAATACCTAAATTGGTGCCGAGCATAGCAAGGGTTTCATATTCCAGCGCTGAGGTGAGATGCTGGCCGTCTTCTCCATGGAAGACTATAGAACATCGAACAACACAACCGGGCATGCAACCATGCGTCCTTCCCCCTCTGCTTTGATTGACCTTGGAGATGGTTTCACCATAGATATTCTCTATACCCTTAACTGGCCCTCCATGATAATTCCAGCTGGGCATGCTTCCAAGCTGGCTAAGAAAGTTGATTACACCTGGAGTTCCAAATTTAGAAACTGATTGTCTGCTTTTATCCTGTTTCAAAATATCAACAAGATCCCTTATTGTCTCCCTGAATCGCTCTTTGTACATAGGTTCAATAGACTTGGTTCCTTTGGCATTGATTACAATGGCCTTTATTCCCTTTGATCCCATAACAGCGCCAAGGCCACCCCTTGCTGCATGACGAGATGGCCTGCCATCCTGATCCGTAATAGCAATGGTCGATGCAGTCATTTTTGCCTCTCCTGCAGGCCCAATCGAGATAACTCCTATATCTTTTCCATATTTATCTTGAAGTGTGCTAGCAAGATCATAATTCATTTTTCCACTTAAATCAGGAGTGTTAATGATCTGTGCCCCTTTGGTGTCTATATAGATAATATAGGTTTGATTTTCCTTTGGCATTCCCTGGATAATAATTGCCTTGGTACCCAATCGGTCGAGCTTCTGTGCAGCAGTGCCACCGGCATTAGATTCCTTAATAGTTTTAGTTAATGGGCTTTTGGAGCCACAGGAAATCCTCCCAAAGGATGGAGCCATAGTTCCAGCCAGAAGACCAGGCGCTACCACAAGCTTATTTTCATGGCTTAAGGGATGGGCCATTGCTGGAACCTCTGTATTCAATATCCTGGCGCTCAGACCTCTTCCGCCAAGCAACTGATAGTTTTGAGGAGAATTCTCGATGTAGACTTTAAGCTCCGCCATATCGATTCGCATTATTTTATTCATTATGGCCTCTCTTAAATTTGTGTGAGATTATTTAATTGTATATTAATTTTCTTTTTGGACGCAGATTAGCGCAGATTGTTAAGATTTTGAATTTAAGAATATGGACTATTTGTAGGTATCTCCCATTGTCTATTTTTATAATCTATCAACAATGAAAGTAATTATCTGAGGGCATCTGCGGAAATCTGCGTCCTAATTTAAGATTTTTTGTGAGCGAAACTACTCAGATACTCATCCCACTCAATAGGTAAAAGATACTTCTTTTTATTGTTACAATCCTTACACGCAGGCACAAGATTGCCTTTAGTGCTTTTTCCACCTCTAATGAGTGGCACAATATGGTCCATGGTTAATTCCCCTGGACCAACATGGCGCCCGCAGTAATAGCAAGTACCTTTAGAGATCTTCCTTTGCCACCATGCAGATTGTCTAAGCTTCCGTGCTCGTTGTTTCTGAAAAGCAATTTCTTTTTTATCTATTTGGGACTCGAAAGAGATTGAATTTACTCCTTTTTATAGAGTATTTATTATAAAAAGTGATTGAGGAATCTATGTATCGAAAATTTTTTATATCATATCTCTCTTTTTTTCGCTAAATAATCTTTATTGGTTTTCAACAACCCAAATTGATATACGCTGATTACTGTTACATAAGTCTACCTTATCTTGCAATTTTACTTTGATATTAATGTTTTTGTGTAAGCGTTCACCGTTGGCAGTTCACCGTTCACCGATAACCCAATAGTGGGAGTGAAGCGCTTAAATAGACATATCTCCATCAATAGGTCAAATATGAAGATCGCAATATCTTCAGAGGGCGCAGATCTAAAAGCCCGAGTAGGCCATAGGTTCGGCATTTCACCCTATCTGATTATCGCTGATCTCGGCGCCGGTAATTTTGAGGCAGTAGCAAGCCCTGGCTCTTTAGGACAGCAAGGGACGGGTGTGCAAACTATTGTGCTTGCCATCAGCAAAGATGTACAAACAGTGTTGACAGGCTACTGTAGCCCCGCTGCACGCAGACATCTCGAAGCCAACGGGATAGAGATCTTTACTGGACTGAGCGGAACAGTCGGAGAGGTTTTAGAGAGCTACAAAAAAGGTGAAATCCAAAAAGTGGAGGTAGCCAAAATTGAACATGAGCCAGAAAAACGTATAGGTAACATGGGTATTTTGATTGACGCTATGAGACGTTCTTGCAATCAGTTTGCCTCTATGTTGCCAATATTTTTGGGCGTAGTAATGCTTATAGGTTTACTCAACACCTTTGTTTCAAGGCAATTTCTTGCCTCACTATTTTCAGGAAATCCAGTATTGGACACCTTTTTAGGAGCATTCTTTGGCAGCATTCTTGCCGGGAATGCCATTAATAGCTATGTTATTGGTGGAGAGCTATTAAGATATGGGATCAGCCTTTTTTCCGTAACTGCTTTGATTATCACGTGGGTAACAGTAGGCCTCGTACAGTTGCCTGCTGAGATAGCAGCATTTGGCAGGAGATTCGCCCTCCTCAGAAATGGTATCTGTTTTTTGCTTTCAATACCAATTGCAATCATTACTGTAGTTGTCGTTAACCTTGTTATTAGGTGAGTTCTGTGAATAAGGAAAATGTCAAAGAATTAAAAGGAAAAAAAGCTCCCGCGCGCATGTTTATTTTTCCTGCTTGTGTGCTTGTAATTTATGGAATGCTTTTTACCATAGACCCCAATAAGGCATTGATGGCCTTAAAGACCAGTATCCACCTCTTATTCACTATTGCCCAGCCCCTCGTTTTTGTCTTTGTGATAATGCTTGTTTTCAACCTTTTTGTGAAACCGGCTCAGATTGTCAGGTTGTTTGGCAAAGGTGTAAGGATCAAGGGCATTGTGCTTTCTGTTGTGGCTGGAATTATTTCAATGGGGCCTATCTATGCATGGTATCCTTTGCTAAAAAATCTAAAAGAGAAAGGATCGGGAACTTGTCCAATAGCTATATTCCTGTATAGTAGGGCCGTGAAACCATTCTTCCTGCCAGTAATGATCGCCTGCTTTGGCTGGGCATATGTAGTAATATTGACAGTGCTTACTGTTTTTGCCTCGATAGCTATGGGATGTTTTATGAGTATTCTCATGAATGAGAAATGAAGCCTGCAAGATTGATAGCAACGGAGTTTTACCTTACCAAGGTTGGTTACCCCTGGCTCTGGTTAAAAGGCCTATTCCTGCAAGGATATTAGTTATGCATTGTGATCTCTGAGACAATTCAATAATTATTGCTCGTTGACTTACAAAATTGCCATCACCATAAAGCGTGCTTAAGGCTTCATCAACCTAACATTCTGCACCTTATTCATCATTGACACAAAACCATTTTAATCATATATCTTTTATTTAAAAAAACAAATTCTTACAATTCTTTAACCATTCAAAAAAGTGTAAGAAAAAAAGACATACCCATGCTTCCTGACTTTATGCAGGCCTTGTTGGCCCTTATTCAGTGATAGATACCCCAACTTATTGAGAAATTACTTGTATTAGATAAATTGAATGGAAGATGAGGAAAAAACGAAAGAGCAACTCTTAACAGAATTATCGGAACTGCGTCAGCGGATTGCTGAATTGGAAACATTGGAAGTTAAGCGCAAGCAGGCTGAGGATGCCATGCGGCAGTCAGAGAATGAATACCGAACGATATTCGAAACGACTGGAACCGCTACCATCATCATTGAAGAGGATACTACCATTTCACTGGCAAACATGGAGTTTGAAAGGCTCTCTGGCTACTCTAAGGAAGAGGTGGAAGGTAAGAAGCGGTGGACAGACTTTGTTGCAAACAAAGATGATTTGGACAGAATGAAAGACTACCACAACACGCGAAGAATTTATCCAGACGCTGCTCCACGGAACTATGAGTACAAGTTCATGGACAGAGCGGGGGGAGTTCGAGATATTTTTGCAACCATCGCGGTGATTCCAGGGACAAAAAGGAGTGTGGGATCTTTTCTGGATATTACTGAGCGCAAGCAGGCTGAGGAGGTGCTTATGGAAAGTGAGCAAAGGTTTCGTGATTTAGTGGAGAGTTCGCTGACTGGTATCTGTATTATCCAAGATAGTCGAATCGTTTATCAAAATAAAAAACAGCTAAAGCTGCGGGTCCCTTTAGGTGAATCACTGAAGCTCATGGATTTTAGAGGAATCCATCCAGATGATGTTGAAAAGGTTAAGCAGTTTTATCAGGGTATAATCTCAAGGGAGGTTCGGTCTCTGGGTACGGATTTTAGATTTTATCCTGAGGGTAAAATCGATACTGAGGAAAATATGAAATGGGTATACTGCCAAGCAAGTTTGATCAAATATCAGGGGAAAGACTCAGTATTGGTTAACATGATGGATATGACCAAATCTAAGGAGCTGGAACGTCTCTTGATGATGCAAGAAAAGATGTCCTCCTTGGGGCGGGTAGCCGCCGGTATTGCCCATGAAATCAGAAATCCCCTATCAGGTATCAATATATATCTGAGCACCTTGCAAAAGATATACGATAGAGCGGATAGCTTGGATAAGGTGAAAGGGATTATCGGGCAGCTCCAGTCAGCTTCAGGCAAGATTGAATCCGTCATTAGGAGGGTTATGGACTTTTCAAAACCTGGTGAACCAAAATTTGTTCCAACAAATATAAATCAGCCTATTGAAGAGGCCCTTCAGCTTTCTTCTGTGACTTTACGAAAAAGCAAAATCAAGCTTGAAAAGGAGCTTTCAGAAGACCTGCCGCTATGCAATGCAGATCCACATTTGATTGAAGAGGTGATCTTAAACCTTATAACTAACGCTGCTGAGGCCATGAAAGGCATAGAGGTCGACAAGAAAATAGAGGTAACATCATTCATGCGAAATAAGCATATTCTAGTAAAGGTTTCCGATTCGGGTCCAGGCGTACGCTCGGACCTTAAGGGGAAAATATTTGATCCCTTTTATACCACCAAAGCTGCCAATACAGGCATAGGCCTCAGTCTGAGCCACAGAGTTGTCACAGATCATGGTGGAGCTTTGAGTGTTGGTACAAGCAAATGGGGTGGCGCTGAGTTCATTATTGAAATTCCATTAGAGAAAGAAACGGCGTAACTTCTCAATAAGTTGGGGTATCTGTCGGTCAATAAGGCACAACAAGGCCTACATAAAGTCAGGGAGCATGAGTATGTCTTTTTTGCTCCATGCCCTTAATAGATAGGGGGCATCAGCGTGCCCCCATAAATCGGCTCGCACGTGCAACGTTGATTTTACTATTATGCGACTTGTCGGTTGGTGTCCCGATTTATGGGGTGTCTTAAGCATTACTTATAGGGCATGAGACAAAAAAAGACATACCCATGCTCCTT
>QMLT01000094.1 GCA_003646875.1 Deltaproteobacteria bacterium | reverse complement strand
GCATAAAGCCAGGGAGCATATAGGTATGTCTTTTTTTGTCTCATGCCCTATAAGTAATGCTTAAGACACCCATAAATCGGGACACCAACCGATATGTTGCATAATAGTCAAATCCGCGTTGCGCGTGCGAGCCGATTTATGGGGGCACGCTGAGGCCCTGTTAAAGGGAATGCAGCAAAAAAAGACATACCAATACTCCATTACTCCGATTGGCGTAAGGCCCCTAAGGTTCAAGACTGAATAAAGGACCTTTGGAGAAGCAAGAATATATGTTAGGAACTTTTTAAAGCTGAACACTTGCGGAATTAAAAGTGTACTACCCTTAGATCACTATTTTTGACTCTTTGGATATGAACTTGCAGTTCAGAACCTTTTTGTCTATAATTGATCGCAATCTTACTTCTTAAAGATTAGCCTGTTAAAAGGAGGAACAAATGGACGATAATATAGATAATGAAATGGAAGGCTTTGAGGAGCAAATAGCTGATAACATGAGATATAATCTTGAGGAGGAAAATGTCCCACGCCATAAAGCATTCCTTGATTTCAGTTCCCAAAGAAAAACCCTGATCCTCGGGGGAATCGGTGTTCTTGTATTGATTGTTCTTATCGCTGTATTTTTCGGGGACGGCGATACGCTTTCAAAAAAAGATCTCACATCTTTCAAAGCAAGACTTAACCTTTTAGAAAAGAGACTCACACGCTTCGAAGGTGTTGAACTGAGAGTAGCATCTCTTGAAAAGAAGGAAAAAGAGCTGGAGCAATCCATAGCAGAGGCAGATAAATCCAAAAAACTTGTAACACAACGGTATACTACACTAAGCCAAAGACTTGATAGTTTACAAAAGGAGAAAACGCTTGTTCCTGTCAAGAGCAAAGGTTCAATAGCTACCAAAAAGAAATCACCTTCTTTAGGCAAGAAGCGCTTTCACGAGGTCCGTTCCGGGGATACTCTCTACCGGATCGCCAATAAATACGGCATCTCCGTGAAAGAGCTATGTCGTCTTAATAATATAGGCCAAAACAAGATTATACAACCAGGCCAGAAACTTGTGGTCTCGTCAGGCAGCGATTAATCAGCGCCTGGTTTCTCGATAATATCGGGATTCATGGTGCGCAACTGGTGAACGGATGCGAAATATGAAAAGTTTGTCATTAAATCCGTTGATGATATGGGAGACTATTCAAAAGCAAGTAATCTAATTTTGAGAGAAAAGAGAGAAAGTGAACAAAAGCTCGCTATGCTTTCTGAGATTACAAGACTCGTTTCCTCTCTTCTTCATTTGCAGGATGTACTGGATGCTATTGTAGATTTACTCACACGAGAATTTAAGCTTGATGCATGTTCAATCCGCCTGCTAGATGATGATGGAAACATGATTGGCGTTCTTGTGACTGCCTCAAAGAAGAAGAACTACTTTCATGAGCGATACAATGACGTGATTTATATTATTGCCAATCAAATTGGCCTGGCGATCAAAATTTCCCAGTTATACGATGAGATTTACGGTTTCAGTCGAGAGCTTGAAAAAAGGTTCAGGAAAGGACAAGAAAGTTAGAGGAGAAAACTAAACAATTAGTTGAGGCGGAAAGACTTGCTGCAGTGGGCAAAATGGCAAATATGGTAGCCGATGAATGTAGAAATTCATTAACAGTAGTCGGTGGTTTTTCTCGGAGATTGTATAAAGAGACACCTGATGATGATCCACGAAAGAAAGATCTTGGAATAATAGTCGAAGAGGTCGCGGCCTTAGAAAGCAAAGTTTCAAAAATAGTAAAGATCGGAAATAATGAATAAGAAGTAGCTGTTCTCAAGGACGTATCACTACAATGAAAACAATGAGAAAGTTAAGGGCTATGAAAGATGGTATCCCTCTGTGGTACCCTTTCCAAATTTTGACATTATCTCTGCTGCAATGGCCAAGCCCTCCTTGAGATATCTCTCGTTGATACCTGGAAGCGCATAGGCATAAAAGAGAACATTGCTGGTATCTTCAGTTACCCTTGTTTTTTCATCCGCTCCCTGACAAAGGACGCAGACAATTTCTTTTTCATCCCTCAACACAATCTCACCTTTCTTGGTTGTGAGAGCCCGCTGGCCCATGGCCCTGCATGTTTCTCCTTCCTCTGCCAGGTCCAGGGTCAATTTTCCATCAAAACGATCATAGTCGGTAACGGCAACCAGTATGCCAGCGCACATCTCTGACATAAAGTGGGCATCTACCATTATGTTGTACCTGGGGAAGCCACTATTAACAGTTCTTTTTAGGTGCTTCGGTAACGGGCATTCATACCCAAAATCGTTAAAAAAATTTTCATAGATATCTATTCGCTCAGTGATTTCTGCCAATATTTCCCGTTTCCTCATCCTTCGAAGGAGCTTTCTCTTATACTGATCGAAACCTGGGGGATTGAGAAAGTTTTTACAACCTGAAATGAGCGTTAAACCAAAAGCAACTTCTGGATATTGTGATATGTATTTTGATGATTTAGAAAATTTAATAGGGAAGGTCATTGTAATAAGAAAATAAGATAAAATATTTCATGCTGTTACCCGCATATTTATATGGTGTATGGGACATACTTCAAGAGACAGTGTGTAGGCATGTAGGGATGATACATAGGAAGGACAGTAAAGACCAGATTTTTCGTAGCATATATTGGATAACCAAAATGCGGGAATAGAAGTTGGGATATTTTCCCTTCAGCCTTCTCATTTCTGCTTTTCTTTTAGTTTTTCTATCATGCCCCCTCGCTTCAGATGGCGGCGATAGTCCTTTTCGTGATTTTCCAATATGAATTCAAGATAGTGTATATGTTTTTTAATTGCCTCCATATATAAATCCTTGTCCAGATTCCAGCGTACCTTAAAATGATATCGCATATATTTATTCATGCCGCCTAAAACATCAGTAAATCTTTTCTCGGTCATATTATAAAAGTCCATGGTCTTTTTTAGGAGATCAAGCTCATCGGCATATCCTATGATGCCTCCATCCTTGAATTCATAGTACAGAAAAAGCAGTTTCTCAAGATAGGTTCGATCTGCCATCTGGCCCATGAGATCAGCAGTGCCTAGCATTTTGCACATAAGTTCGGTCTGGCGCGAATCGAACTTAATTTTTTTGATCTCTGCATCCAGCCCAGCACATATGAGGATATTGGGGTAATGTTTGAAATCTTTTTTTGAAAATCCGCTATCAGCTATATATTTATCCATAAAGACAATGCTGCGTTTTGTATCTATGCCTGTATATTTAGCTCCTGTTCCTATATCATCATCGAGTGTTTGAATATATCCTGTATCATGCATAAGGGCACATATTAGACCCAGATTTACTTGTTTGCTGGTAAAATGTTCTCCGCTTACAAATGCACCGTGCACAAGCCTTGCCATGGCCAGAAAGGTATCTGTAGTATGCTTCAGGTTGTGGTATTCGGTATTACATTTGCGGTATCCTGGATACTCCCCACGGAAAAGACGTATGATATCTTGGAATATATGATTGAGGATATCAAAATCGAATTCCTCAAACATCATGAAAGCGATTGTCCGTACCTCATCCAGAATACTCTGAGGATTTTCCATATTTATCAAGCGTGAAAGTTGAGTATTTTCCATGTGTATCCTCTCAATCAGCTATACAATTTTTTAGCAAAGGAGGGTGTTGTTAGTCAAGGGTAAGCTATGCTTTTACATTATCTCCATACAGAGGCGTATAACTTCTATGTATTTGGTATTTGATTTTTACCCTTGAACAAATTATAACCTGAAATAAAGGCATCGAGTCAAGGAAAAACCTCCAATTAGAATATATCCAGATGTGATACTGTGCCATAATGGTTTAATGTTCAGGGTTTCCCGATAAAATCGGGGTTTAGGGTTAAAAGATAATCTGAACCCAGAACGCTGAACCTTTGGGAGGTGAATAATTGTGGCCTCAGAAAAGATTGTTTTTATTGTTAATCCAAACGCAGCAATGGGATCCACTGGCAGAGAATGGCCTCGAATAGAGAAGATAGCAAGAGATCGATTAGGGCGATTTCAGGCTCATCTCACAACCGGTCCAGGGGATGCTACCATACTTACCCGGAATGCTCTTCATAAAGGCGCTGAGATAGTTGTCTGTGTGGGAGGAGACGGAACTCTGAATGAGGTAGTGAATGGCTTTATGGGAAAGAATGGCCCCATTCGACCCGATGCCATGGTAGGGTTTATCCCCCGTGGCACGGGATGTGATTTTATAAAGACCGTTCCTATACCTGTGGAACTCAACAGAGCATTGGATTTAATCATTACATCTCATACCTGTTCCATTGATTTAGGACGGCTTGAATATATGGATCATCATGGTCATTCATCCTCTCGATATTTTCACAACATTGCCAGCTTTGGCCTAGGCGGTGAAGTCGATGAGCGGGTTAACCGGAGCGCCAAAATTTTCGGTGGTTTTATTTCGTTTCTCTGGTCCACCCTGATTTCCATTTTGATTTACAACAAAAAACGAATACATCTTACAGTGGATAATTGCTTTGATCAGAGTGTCATAATCTGGAATGTGGTGGTTGCCAACGGGCAGTATCATGGTGGCGGCATGTGGGTGGCCCCACATGCAGCTGTGGATAACGGCCTGTTACATGTAACTATAATTGGGGATTTTTCCCTTGCAGAGGTATTCTGGAACCTCCCTAATCTCTATAATGGAAAGCTCCCTCAGTTAAAAAAGGTGAAAACACTGGTGGGCAAGAGGGTAGAGGCCTCCTCAGATCAACAGATCCTTTTGGATGTGGACGGAGATCAAACTGGCCGATTGCCTGCTATAATTGATATAGTACCGAAAGCCGTGCGTTTAATTATACCAGAATAGATATTCTACAGAGTACTCCTTGAAATAATATGAAAGGAGAGGCAATGAATTACCAAGAGTGGGTACAATCGCAATTCGAGGGCTTGAGCACATCCCTGGGTTTTCACTACACCCCAGAGGAGGAGATAGCCGGCCGCCTGACAAGGCTCAGAAGTGGTATGAAAACCAAAGGGATAGACGCGCTTCTGGCCGTGCAGAAAATGGATTATTACTATCTTTCCGGGAGTACCCAGAATGGCATTCTGTTTGTGCCGATAGAGGGAAAACCACTGCTTATGGTCAAAAGGGAAGTGGAGCGGGCACTACTGGAATCGCCGCTGGAAGAGGTAGTGGAACTCAAGTCTATTCGAGATCTGCCTTCCCTGATTCAAGACCTATGGGGCCGACTCCCTCAAACCCTTGGATTAGAGTTGGATGTTCTTCCGGTAAATGATTATTTCAAATATGAGGGCCTCTTTCCGGGCGCCAGGTTCATGGATACCTCCTTGATCATTCGTGACACGCGAAAAATCAAATCACCTTTTGAGATCGATTTGATGAAAATGGCAGGTGAAATTGGCCGAAAGACGTATCAAAAAGGCAGAGACCTGCTCAAAGAAGGGATGACCTTCGCTGTAGAGCCAAAGATCGTGTTCCCTGGAGAAGGCTCAGTAGGATTAGAAAACACGGTGGTTGTCACCAAGGATGGCTACGATATCCTTACTCCATTAGAGCAGGACATCCTTAAGGTATAATAGTATCGTCGAAGTCCTAAGCCTTTGTTGTACCAGGGATCTTTTTCCCAGGGTCCTCATTAAGGGCCTTCAAGGCAAGCATAAGTGCATGGGTCCCTAAACGACCGTGTCCCTGTGCCTGAACCTCAAGGTACAGTTTATGGGCCAGGGCTAATCCTGGTAATGACAGGCCAATTCCATCAGCCTCCTGTAGCGCAATGGCCATATCTTTAATAAAATGCTCCACAACAAAACCAGGTTCATAGTTTCCTGATACGATACGCGGACCTAAATTGTTAATAGACCAACAAGACGCTGCACCTTTGCCGATAATATCGATTACGGCTTGTTGATCAAGACCGGCTTTATCCGCATACAGCAGAGATTCACACACGCCAATCATGGTTCCAGCAACAAGGATCTGATTGCACATTTTTGTGTGTTGCCCTGCTCCCGAACCTCCCATGTAAGAGATGGTCTTTCCCATTAACTGAAACAACGGGAGAACTGTATCAAAGACCGCTTTCTTTCCCCCCACCATAACGGCAAGGGTTGCATTCCGAGCACCAATATCGCCGCCTGAAACAGGAGCATCAAGACTATCAATACCCCGTTTCTCAGCAGTTCTGGAAATGGTTTGAGCCAGGATAGGTCGACTGGTGGTCATATCTACAAGAATACGGCAAGAACCTTCAATAGAAAAGATCCCATTTTCTCCCAGGTAGACTTCTTCTACATCGGCAGGAAAGGCAACCATGGTGAACACTATTTCAGAATTGTCTGCAACTTCAGCCGGGGATTTACACCAATGGGCCCCATTTTTGAGCAACAATTCTGCCTTGTCTCTCGTGCGGGTAAAGATATAAAGTTCATGTCCAGCCGCCTGCAAATGACCGGCCATTGGCCCGCCCATGATACCGGTACCAATCCATCCAATTTTCATGATATTGCTCCTTTCTTTTATTAAAAAAGCATAAAATCTCCTTTTTCTGAGAAAAGATAGTAGGAAAAAGAAGATTGTGTGTCAATTCAAAAGCCATTGCAATATATAGAGGGATAAATCAAGACTAAAGCCTGGCATTACTCTCTAACCTTTAAAAACTCCTGGCAAACGCCTATATTCAGAAGCACAGACTCGGATCGGTGGGAGGAGTTCAGTGCTGTTGCGGGAAATTTTGCCTTTGCCATTTCTCCTCCTTAGTTTGGTAAAGACACTGCCTTTTTTCCTCTCACAGAGCTCACAGAGACACAG
>QMLT01000093.1 GCA_003646875.1 Deltaproteobacteria bacterium | reverse complement strand
TTAAGCTCATTGGGATGAGTTATTCCAGGTTAACATTTAAACTTTAGGCACTTAAATTGAGAGCCTTAATTATTCGACCAAGCGCACTGGGTGACACCTTATTGCTGGCTCCAGCCCTTTATCAAATAGCTGATAATGCAAAGGTATCATTATTGGGGAGAAAACCAGGGATTGATTTTTTAAAACCTCTCTTGCTCGACAGCATTGACTATGAAAAGGGCGGATGGCACACCCTATTTTTTGAACAACCCCATTGCAAGGACCTTTCTCTCCCGGATGTGGACACGGTGATCTGCTTTCTTAGCGATCCTTCAGGTAGCCTCAAAAAAGGCCTAAGAAAGTGCCTAAAAAATATCCCTATTTTTTCATTTCCGCCCTTTCCGCAAAGGCAAGAAAAAAATCATGTTGCATTATATTTAGCATCATGCCTTAAAAAAGCTGGATTACCTATTAATCCTGAGAAGTCAATAGATGAGGCACAGAGGAGACCTTTGCTTGGAGAAGGAAAACCTTCGAGATCAGAGGGCACAATTGTCTTACACCCAGGCTCAGGAAGCAAAAAGAAAGTCTATTCACCTGAATTTTGGCTTAATCTAATAAGAAATAAAGATTTTGGAATATCTTATAAATGGATCCTGCTTTTAGGTCCTGCGGAAGAGAAATGTGATCAGATCATTTCAAAAGAGCTATCAGACATAGAAATAGAGATTATTCATTCGCCTCACAAAGACAGGCTTTTATCATTGCTAAAAAAGGCCTCTCTCTATATAGGACACGATAGCGGCATCACGCACCTTGCAGCAATGCTTGGAACACGCACAATATGTCTTTTTAAAAACAGCGATCCCCTTCAGTGGGCTCCCTTAGGGACAGATGTTACTATTATTTTGTATCCTACACCTCTTCAGGTTATCTATAAGAAAATTAAGGACGAATTATCAAAGGTATAAAACTTTTGGCTTGACTGATATAAGAGGCTTAAGTATTCTTCTCCAATGATAATTTCAATAGTGGTATATTATCTTAAAATAAAGGGGCATATATGGACTTTTCATTATCAATGGAACATGAGATCTTAAGAAAATCTGTGAGGGATTTTGCTGAAAATGAAATAAAACCTGTAGCCAGGGAGCTGGACGAGAAAGAGGAATTTTCTTATGATACTATGAAGGCCATGGCTGATCTTGGTCTTTTTGGTATGTTTGTGAGTGAAGAATACGGGGGTCAGGGAATGGATTATGTCTCCTACATTATCGCTACCGAAGAAATTGCCAGGGTTGATGGCTCTCATGCTGCTACCGTTGCTGCTGGTAACTCCCTGGGTATAGGGCCACTTTATTATTACGGAAATGAGGAACAGAAAAAAAAGTATCTCCCAAAGGCTTGTCGCGGTGAGACCCTTTGGGCCTTTGGATTGACTGAGCCTAATGCCGGATCGGATGCTGGAAATTCACAGACAACTGCTGTTCTTGATGGGAACGAATGGGTTATAAATGGGAGTAAGATATTTATTACCAATGGTTCATCTGACATTACTGCCGGCGTTATACCATTGACGAGGACGGGTATAAGAAAAGATGGAAAACGAGAGCTGACTTCAATCATCGTAGAGGCAGGCAGCCCAGGCTTTGAGGCAAGGACTATGCATGGGAAGCTAATGTGGCGAGCATCCAATACCGCTGAACTATATTTTGAGGACTGCAGGGTGCCAAAAGAAAACCTTCTGGGTCCTGTAGGCGATGGTTTTCATCAAATGCTTGGAACCCTGGATGGAGGCAGACTTTCCATTGCTGCAATGGGCTTAGGAGGGGCACAGGGAGCCTTTGATTTGTCCCTGAAATATTCCAGGGAGAGGGTTCAATTCGGTAAGCCAATATCGACATTTCAGGTTAATGCCTTTAAATTGGCAGATATGGCTACAGAGATAGAGTGTGCAAGGCTACTGCTCTATAAGGCCTGCTGGCTAAGAGACAATGAACAGCCATTTGCAAAACTTGCTGCCATGGCTAAATTATACTGCTCTGAGGTTATGAGTAAATGTGTTGATCAATCTGTCCAGCTACATGGGGGATATGGACTGATGAAAGAATATGATGTTGAGAGATTTTATCGCGATCAGAAGCTTCTAGAGATTGGTGAAGGAACCAGTGAGGTTCAGAGGATCGTGATCTCGCGATATATTGGCGCCGTTTAATAGCTCTTCTTTGTTGGGCAAAGCAGACCAATGGAGATATGAGGAAATGGACATATGGAAAAAACGAAATCTTGCTTATGGCATGAACAATACTCAGTTACTCCAACACTTCAATTTCCCACCTTTGATACATGTTAGATAAAATTCTCGGTAAGGATATTGCTACCTATGTGAAGACCCATCGGGGATTGATAATATTGGCAATTATCCTGAGCGCCATCTCATCCTTATTTATTTTAATTCCTGCCTACCTCCTTAAACCCCTTGTCGATGAAGGAATGAAAAGCACAAGCGAGCCTGTTAACTGGACAATTCCCTGGCTGACATTCCACTACCCATTATCATTCAAGAAAACAGAATTGACTATAGTAGAGGGAATCTCACCAAATCACTTGCTTGGCCTCCTCGCTTGTATTGCCTTCATTTCAGTAATCTTTAAATCTATTACCCGTTATTTAAGTGAACTTGCAGGAGCGGCCTTCTCAAACAGAGCGATTAAATCTTTAAGGATTGACCTTGCGGAAAAGTTCATCACACTACCCTTAACCTTTTATCATAAACGCAAGAGTGGTGAGCTTATCGCCCGGGCTACGGCAGACCTGACAGTAATGCAGGGCTATATAAGCAATATTGTTATTGGTCTGGTACAACATCCTTTAACCGTACTAGTCTTTATCGCCTATCTCATTTTGATGAATTATAAACTTACACTATTGGTTATTATTTCCGGCCCTTTAATTGTTGGTCTGGTTAGGCTTTTTGGCCGTAAGGTCAAAAAACATTCTACCAGGGTGCAGGATGCAACGGCAGAGGTAACATCAAGCTATCAGGAAATTCTCCTGCTGCTAAAAGTTATAAAGGGGTTTTGCAGGGGTAAATATGAATCCGCTATGTTTAAAAAGCTTGCTGATAATCTGTATAAAAATATTATGCACTGGAATAGATGGCAGCTCGGGATTGGTCCTATGATGGATGCAAGTGTATTCTTGATTGTTCCAGGCATCTTGCTGATAGGAAAAATTTATTTCCATCATACCTTAGGTGAAATTATTTCGATGCTTTATGCCTTCTCAGCAACATACGCTCCTATTAAAAAACTGGTCGCTATAAATATCAACTTGAGAACACTTCAGGGCGCAACCAGAAGGGTCTTTGATATAATGCATACTGTGCCCAGTATACAGGATAAGCCAGGCGCAAGGGTGATGCCGAGACTAAAGGATACAATAGAGTTTTCTCATGTTGATTTTTGCTATGAACCAGGAAAATTGATCTTAAGTGACATCTCTTTCAGCGTTAATGCAGGGGAGATGGTAGCCTTTGTTGGTTCAACCGGGGCAGGTAAAAGCACTCTCCTGGATCTCATTCCCCGTTTCTATGATGTTCACTCTGGGTCTATAACCATCGATGGAATGGATATTAGGGATGCAACACTGGGATCTTTGCGAGGCCAAATTGCTACAGTAAGCCAGGAGAGTCTCCTTTTTCATGAAACCATTGCCAATAATATCAATTATAATGGAGATCATTATACAAAAGAACAAATTCAAAATGCAGCCAAAACAGCCCAGGCCCACGATTTTATCATGTCCTTTCCAGAGAAATATGAAACAATTGTTGGTGATAGAGGAACACTCCTTTCCGGGGGACAGAGACAGAGAATTGCCATAGCCAGGGCCATACTTAAGGATCCAGCTATTATAATACTTGATGAGCCTGCCTCAGCGCTTGATCCAGAAAGTGAGCTTCTTATCCAGGAGGCCATAGAAAATCTTCTTGGACAGAGGACTGTTTTTATTGTTTCCCATCGCCTGAATACAATCAGAAGGGCTGATATGATCTATGTTCTGGAGGGGGGCAAAATTGTTGAGTCAGGGACTCATGAAAAACTTATTGCCGCAAATGGCAGATATAAGAACCTCTTTGATATCCAATTCAGGCACTAATTCCCGTCACGCCTGACTGTCTTTTTCAGGCTACAATGATTGTATCCTTATCTCTTGCCTTTAAGGGCTTTTTTAATATCCAGATAAGTGTCCTTGATCAATCGTGAAACCTTTTCAATAACCGTCCTGTTGAAATACTCTCTGTCTTGTTCGAGTATATCCTCATACCTGCCGTCATATTTCAACTTTATCCAGGCGTTGAAATCAAATTTAAGTGCAAGATTATAGAGATAACGATTTACAGGGGCAAAACCAGATTTCCTGATAACAGCCACACCAAAGTCTATGACGAAGGGGGTTCGTCCCTCCACTACGAGAAGATTGTCCTTTTTCTTCAGGTCAGTATGCGCCACACCCGACTTGTGTAGATCTTTTATCAATTTCAAGAGGGCCTTAAAGAACACGTCACGGTCTGTAATCCGAGCCCTATATCTCGGAATCGCATCAATGAATTCGAGCACCAGGTAACGCCCGTCGAGAAGGCCGTAACAGTGCGGTACGCCAGTCACTCCAGATATCCTGGAATAAACCCTGTGCTCATGGCGTAACATCGCCCGGCGGATGATTCCGCCTAATCCCCATCCAACAGGAGCCTTAATAATGAGACGCCGGCCTTTGTCTTCATATAGATAGACATTGCCCTGGTAACCGCAGCTAAAAATGTTCGTTCTGGTTTTAATGCTCCTCTTAATCCACTCAAGGAGCTCGTTTTCTGCAATGTTATTCATATCTCTAAACATCGGTTCAACTGGACGATTTAATGCAGACCAAGGGAAAGAAAGTACAGCCAAAACAGTAGAAAAAGGGCAATAATGGGCTCGCCGTTTTGTCGCAGGCTTTGTGTGAATGACCACCTTCCACCTTGTGCCTTCCGATAACGACTAATGCGTGGAATAAGCGCCGGGGTTTCTGTACGCCATTGCTCCCAATCCTTTTTAAACATGTGATGAAGGTTTTCATCTTCTCGACGGACGGCCTGAGGATAAAAGACGAGCAAGATAAGTATTAACAGGGGAAGGCTCCACCATAAGCTGGAGGCAAGGGCGAAACCAAATCCCAACGTGATATTGCCCACGTAGAGAGGATGCCTGACAAAGGCATATGGCCCATCGGTAGCAAGGACCCTGTTCTTTTTAATATGTCCTGATGACCATAGTCGCACTGCTATGCCAAGGAAAACAAATGCTAACCCAGTGAAGAACAACAGTTCCTCTGGTTTACCTACAACACTGATCAGGATGACGAAGGAGATACCAATGAATTGGCGGTAGCGTTCCCGATGATACCTGATATCATTAAAAAATCGCTGCAAACCAAATACTATTGCCATTGATTGAGCTTCTTTTGAATAAATTGTATGTGCATAATTCTATTACCCTTCACAGAGAGGTAACAAATACTAATTTACATGATAGTCAGAAAAATTTTCTTTTCAGAAGAGGCAATATAGGATAAAGTCGATCGTGTGTCAAGTGAACTTCGGAGTGAGCCTATAGCGCTATTTTATGAAAAAATTTCCCATAAATTTCGATCAAACGGATTTTGATTTTAATACAACCATCCTAAAATTCAGGAATGATCTTATGATTCTTCCTAGAGCAATAGAATGGAAATCTGATCTTAGCATGTCGAAAAAAGTTAAAATGTTAGAGATTCCCTGGGATAACTTACAGGATGAGGTAAAGGACAGGGGGAGCTATCTTTTGGTCTTAAAATTGGAAAGACACAAACTCATAGAGATTGGCAGATTGGGAAAGTTCATGTTTCAAAAAGGCTACTACATCTATGTTGGATCTGCAATGAGTAATCTCAGGGCGAGGATTAAAAGACATAAACAAAAAAGGAAAAAGATGCACTGGCACATTGATTATCTCACCCGAGTTACTGATGGATTTCTTTCTATACCGATCAGGTCCTCACAAAGGCAGGAATGCGAGATTGCTCAGGCGCTTTCTTCAATTTTGAAAAGTGGGCCTGCTGGCTTTGGCTCGTCAGATTGTAAATGTTTAACCCACCTATTCTGGAGCGAGAAGAGTCCACTTCAAATGGAGACCTTTCATAATGCCCTGCAGAGATTCAGGATTAAACATCCTTGATAAATTTTGATAGGAAGGAGAATGATACCTTCACATAAATAACATTTGTGTCTAACATAAGGCATAATTACGAAGAAAAAACGTAACCGTTCACGTGTTCAGGTCTGCCCGCCCGGATTATATCGGGGCAGGCATGGTTCAGCGTCTCCCGCTAAAAGCGGGATTAAAAATGTTCGTTTTCCCCAGATAATTGCCAATCTGGCTCCAAATTTTGGATCAGGCCTGACGAAGCTGACGCTTTTCTCGTAGATATGCATGCAAATGCCGTCCGGAGACGATAATGTAACCCGCCGGACGCAGGCAAGCCTTGAACCCATAACCTTTTCAACCTGTGAACACCTATCAGAAAGGCAAAAAGTAGTTGATGTTTTTTGTGCTGAAAGATTATCTCTCAGAATAACTTCGAACTTAATAATTTTGAGGAGCGAGAATGTTTTTTATTAAATATAGAAGGCTCATCGCAGATTAGTGGGTAAACTTACATAAATTAACCATACAATACCGCCACTGCTCTCTGCGTAAGATGGCATTTCGTAGGTCTTTGCTAATGTATTCGGCGTAGAATACCTTTTCTAGAGGGCAAAGAAATTGCCTGGAGCT
>QMLT01000092.1 GCA_003646875.1 Deltaproteobacteria bacterium | reverse complement strand
GAAAATATTATTATTTGTAACCGTGAACGCTTACGATTATCTCAAGAAAAAACAGTCTATTGACCCCAAAGCATATTTTCTATAAAAAGTAGTCTATTGATATATAGATAAGTTGTAATTACCTATGTTGTTAGGTTCAATGTTCACCGTTCAGGGGTTCAACTTGGAGCCATGAACCATTGTCCATGTCAAGACTCTTCAACCGGCTCATGGAAAACCCGCATTTAACTGTTAATGGTTCAGCAAATAACCATTGAACCATGAACCCGGAACTTTGAACCTGTCTAGTTACGATAAGTTTTTACCTATGAGCGTGCAAAATAGCAATGGAAAAAGTTCTCTCTTTAAGCTTCCTCATGTCTGGGCATTCACCACCTACTTTGCAGAGGGCCTTCCTTATACCTTGATTAGAATGGTCTCTTCTGTTTTTTTTAGGGATATGAGGGTTAGCCTTGAGGCAATTGGCCTTACATCCCTCTTTGGGGTGCCATGGGTGGTTAAATTCTTATGGGGCCCCGTTATAGACCAGTTTGGAACCAAAAGGAAATGGATCCTTATAATGCAATTTCTTTTGGTCCTTTTATTTATTATCATTGCCTTTTTGAGCCGCCTTCCTTATGGGATTAAGCTCATAGCAGGTCTTTTTTTTGTCGGGGCAGTCTTATCAGCTACCCATGATATTGCCATTGACGGCTACTATATGGAGGCGCTCGATAAACAGGGCCAGGCAAAGTTTGTCGGCTACAGGGTGATGGCCTATCGCCTGGCAATGATGGCAGGAACAGGTATAATTGTTACCATTGGGACAACAGCGGGCTGGCTTTCTGCTTTCTTTGCAGGAGGTTCCTTTCTTTGTCTTCTGTTTTTCTACCATGTTTTTTTCCTTCCTCATGTTGAAGAAGAAAAAATAAAAACACACACTTTGTTGAAGAGGGTATTGAGGATAAAGTTCCTCATTGCCGGTGTCATCCTGGTTTTAATTTTATGGGGGATGAGATCTCTCTTCTGGAAAAGATTGAGCCATAACGTAGTTACATTGCTCCCTTTTTTAAAATCAATAAGCCTTGCAGGGTGGGTTGCGATCGGGCTTCTAATTTTGTTAATTGGTCTGGCCATCTTTAAAAACAGGATAAAATGGCTATTCTTTAGGGATAAGGAATCGTTTTATTCAAGGGCATTCTTTGACTATATGGATAGGGATAAGATGGCAGTGGCCATCGCCTTTATAATCCTTATGAGGACCGGGGAATCAGCGCTATCCTCTATGGTTGCGCCCTTTATGGTTGATCTGGGGATAAAGGTTCATTATGGATGGCTTTCCGGTGGAGTTGGACTGCCTTTTTCCATTATTGGGGCTATGGCTGGGGGATTTTGGATCTCTAAGTTTTCATTAAGAAAGACGATCTGGCCGTGCCTGTTAGCCCAAAATCTTACCAATTTAATATATATGGGCCTTGCCCTTAGCCTGACGAAATATATAACCGTAAATACAGGGGCAGATGTTGTGGTATTTATAGGCTCTTTTAATCTTTTTTTAGTTGCCTGTGTGCATGCCTTTGATCAGTTTGCTGGAGGTCTGGGAACGGCAGTTCTCATAACCTTTTTAATGAGAACATGCCTGGAGCGCTTTAAGGCAGCCCATTTTGCTATTGGCACGGGCCTGATGAATATTAGTGGGGTTTTGTCAGGGGTTGCCAGCGGCTTTTTAGCAGAAAGGCTGGGTTACGGAATTTTCTTTGGGATTAGTTTTCTGCTATCTATTCCTGGCATGTGTTTGATATTCTTTATCCCCTTTTTAGATAACACATCGCAGATCGTAACGAAACAAAATTAATCCTCTACTTTTATCTTGAGATAGAAATCTCCTCTCCTTTCCCCATTCAACTTTCTACCCAACCCTGGAAGCCTTAGCTTGCTCCCCTCCGAGGCGCCTGGGGGGATGTTTAACACAAACATCCTTTTCTTGAAACCTTTTGGGATGTTAACAAGCTTTCGAGCACCAAAGATAGCCTCCCTTTTTGTAATAGATATATTTCCATACATGTCTGGATCCTGCCCGAAACTGACTGGCCTTATCACCTGGATCCTTTCTGATCTTTTTTTCTTGGTGATCTGTCTGATCTTTCTGCCTACAGGACGTTCCTTGAATGACAAAAACATTTTAAGAAAGATAATTCCAAAGATGAACCCGCCGATATGCGCCCACCAGGCGACACCACCATGCCCCGCAGTGGATGCTGCGCTGAGGAACTGAAAAATAAACCAGATGCCAAGAAAAAAAACAGCAGGTATTTCAACCAGCGGAAAGAAAAAGAACATTGGTATGAGGGTCAATATCTTTGCCTTAGGATATAGTATCATATAGGCGCCCATTACTCCCGCAATAGCCCCACTAGCCCCAATGGTTGGTATTTTAGAATGGTAGTTAATAAGAAGATGGGAGATACCGGAGGCGAGCCCGCACAGAAGATAAAAGAGAAGATACCTGAGAGGACCCAGCCTATCCTCCACATTGTCGCCAAATATATAAAGTGACCACATATTCCCAAGGAGATGAAAAAATCCCCCGTGGAGAAACATAAAGGATACAAGGGAGATGATTTGCTGTCCAGGGGTAAAATATGCGGAAATTGCCGGGACTGTGTATTTGGCGGGAACTAATCCATAGGTATAGATGAAGCGATTTAATTCTTCACCATGGGCGAGCTCAACAATAAAAAAGAGGACGTTAAGAGCAATAATTGCTGTATTAACAACAGGGTAATTTTTTGAACGAATTGTGTCTCTAATAGGGATCATCTAAGTGCCTAATTCGCAATTCTTAACCATAGACAACAGGCTCTCTAAGGATCAGGGATATAGACCGAGTGGATGTCATGGCAATAGCAGGGTAAACATCTCTAAGGGATATCATCTGCCTTAAATTATCAGCGGTTCTTGAAACAAGCATGGCCAGATCACCTTCTGTCATACTTGCTACAGTTAAAACCCTTTCCCAGTCGAGCCCTTTTGCCCACGCATATATTGTAGCCGCTGCCCACAATGGAAGTGGTCTTACAGGGAATCCGTGAATAGTTTTTCTTTCTATAAGAGGGGCAAGACCGTTTTTCAATTTGTTATATGCATTCATAAGCGCTTCTGGAACCTTTGATTGGTCAAATTCAACCTCTATCTCCCTGTCGTAGACAAACACAGCTATAAGGGCAGCCAAAAGGCAAGGGTCTGTTTCAGGAAAAAGACCTAATCTCAGGCCTTCAGCAATCATAAGAGGGTTATCAATCCTGAGCTGAGACGCCCACCTACCATCATCTGTCAAGGCACCGTTATTTTTTACATACCCTTCTGCCCTTAAAAATCGCAGATGCCTTATAAAATCAGCCCAAAGGTTTTCCCTAACAGCATTGGCCGCATCCCACAGATGAGAGAAATCTTTCAACACTGATCTAAATGACCTATTGCGCCTTCCGTGACAGGTGAGGAAATGCTCACATCTGTTGCATATCAGGTGATCACGTTCCTGTTCAAGCAAAATGATTCGGTCCTTAAATGGTTTAACTCTTTTAATCTCTTCTGCTCCTAAGGGCAATTCTTTGAGGGGAGAAAATGGTTCATCTGATAATATATTAGAGAAAAGCCTCCTTAAAGTGTGTGGGTCATCACTTGATTGGATGTTTACCACCTTATTCAGGATAGTTGCCACCTTTTCTGGCGCAAAAAATCGCATCTTTGGTGGTTTTTTTCTTCCCTGGCTATACCTCAGGCGGCAGGCAAGGACGCCATTTTTATCTTTCTTTGTATGCGCTTTTAAGACACAATATAGTCGAGACTTATTATCCAGAAACAGCCTCCCAGGGACAAGATTGGCAATTTTAGAAAGCATATCCTCAAGCTGTCTTTTCTCTTCTTCTATCACTCTTATATCATTTTTTATCGCAACTATTTTTCTTGACAAAGTAAGGACAGATTCTGGGGAGCTGCACAGGGAATGAGGAAGGAACTCCATCAGTCTTTTACCAGTTTCCTCAAGCCTATCTTCAATCCCTTTGTCCCTATTTGCCAGATTCAGATAGTTGGCAAAGGATCGAAGAAGAAGCCCTTTGATTTCTTCAGGATTATGGGATAGAAGAAGGTTTAAAACCATGGAAAAATCAATTTTTATCTGGCTTAAAACATCTTCAGGCGGAGATCTCAATAATGTTGCAATTAAGGGAGTATCTAAAAAGCGCCCGGGAATCACCATAGCAAAACCGATATTGTCCATTCCCCTTCTCCCTGCTCTTCCTGTCATCTGATGAAGTTCAGTGGCTGTCAAAGGAACAAATTTATGCCCATTGTATCTGTCAGAATTAAGAAAAACGATGCTCCTTGCAGGGACATTTATTCCCGCAGCCACAGTGGAAGTGGCGAACACAGCTTCAAGCAGCCCCTTCGTCATCAGATCCTCAAGCATCAATTTCCACAATGGCAGTTGTCCACTATGGTGCGATCCCACGCCAAGGTTTCTCAGGTGCCATAGGTGATTATGTCGAGCAAGGTGTGGGTGCAGATGTATCAATTCGTCAATCCTTCTGTTCAGCATCTCTTTACTATATTTATCGCGGTCTGTATTTGCGCTGCATAGGTCTAATGCATTATCACAATCTGCCCTGGATTTTAGAAAGAATATGGCTGGAAGAAGATTATATTTCCTTAACACAGCTATTATTTCTCCAAATGGGGGAAGCCTTCTTCCAGTAGAAATGGAAGGGGTTTTTGGGTTGTTAAGACAATCCAGGACCTTTTTATCAAGACCTTTTTTGTTAAGTAATGGAAGAAGTCTTCCTGTTGGATGGAAAAATAGTGGGAATAGCGGGACAGGCCTTCCATTTTCTTCAATCACAACGCATTTTTTACCCCTTAAATGTTGAAGCCACCCTGCAATCTGATAGGAGTTCTTTATGGTGGCAGAGAGTAAAAGTAGAGGAATCCGGGTAGGAAGATAGATAATGATTTCTTCCCATACAACTCCCCTTTCGGGATCTCCAAGAAAATGCGCTTCATCCAAAACAACAAGATCTGCGCGCAAATCCTCGCCTGTATGCATGGCATCATAGAGCTGGTTCCTGAGGATCTCGGTCGTTCCTACAACAATTGGCGCATTCGGATTCTCGACTCTATCGCCAGTTACTATACCAACATTTTCTTTTCCAAATTGGGCGCCAAACTCTATGAATTTGGCGTTGGAAAGGGCCTTAAGAGGAGACGCATACCATGATTTCCCACCATTTTTATGTATTGCATCTATTGCCTCTGTCGCAATCCATGTCTTACCGCTTCCGGTTGGCGCTGAAACCAGACAATCCGTTTTTTTAATAGCAGTTAAGGCTTTAATTTGGAATGGGTCTGGTTGAAAATGATCTTGCTCTGGCACCCCTATTCTTGAAAAGGCACTTTTCAACCTTTGATCTGCGCTTGCTTTGATAGATGAGATAGAATGCGACGAACGTTCTCCTCGCCTGTAATCGGGAAAATTTCTTTTGTATTTCCTTTTAAAATCTGTCACTCTAAATTTCCTTTTTTTGTAACCATTCAGCCACTAAGTCACAAATCCCAATTGTCAATTTTTAATTGTTTATGTCTTGGTGTCTTGGTGGATACCAGAACAATTACCTTGATTTTTATAAATTATAGACCAATAAAGTCTATTTACTCAATATCAAAATCCAACTCTAAGCATTATGAAATCTTTTTCAATAGGAAGGGATCCAGTAGAAGCGATTAAAACTCTTCATAATTATAAGAGGGAAGAGATTAGACAGAGATTAAATGATTTTAGAAAAATCTGGAAGAAAGGAACAAAGAAAGAGATCTTTGTCGAACTTGCGTTCTGCGTTCTAACGCGACAGGCAAATGGAAAACTGTGCTGGTCTGCCGTGGAGAAGATGATAAGCAAAGGAGTGTTATTTACAGGAGATAGAGGGCAGATTGCAAAAGAATTGAGTAGCGCACGATTTATACAAAAGAAATCGGCCTATATTGTTGAGGCGAGAAAAAAATTCTTACTTGACAGCGAGGTCTCTTTGAAATCCCTAATCAGCCAGATTGGTGATGGTTATAAGGCCAGAGAATGGCTTGTGCAAAATGTAAAGGGTATAGGGTATAAGGAGGCGAGCCATTTTTTAAGAAACATCGGATTCGAGCAGAATCTTGCGATCCTCGACAGACACATAATAAAAAATCTACAATTTGTTGGGGTGATAAGAAGAGAGATTCCAGGCTCTTTATCAAAAGGAAGGTATTTTGACATAGAAAAAAGGATGATGGAATTCTCAAAAGCAGTTCAAATACCCATGAGCGATCTCGACCTGGTGTTGTGGTATAAAGAAACAGGTGAGATATTTAAGTAAATGATAACTACTTATGCCTGGGACATTGTAACTCAATAAATTGGGGTATCTGTCGCTGAATAAGGCGCAATAAGGTCTGCATAAAGCCAGGGAGCATATAGGTATGTCTTTTTTTGTCTCATGCCCTATAAGTAATGCTTAAGACACCCATAAATCAGGACACCAACCGATATGTTGCATAATAGTCAAATCCGCGTTGCGCGTGCGAGCCGATTTATGGGGGGCACGCTGAGGCCCTGTTCAAGGGAATGCAGCAAAAAAAGACATACCAATACTCCATTACTCCGATTGGCGTAAGGCCCCTAAGGTACAAGACTGAATAAAGGACCTTTGGAGAAGCAAGAATATATGTTAGGAACTTGTTAAAGCTGAACACTTGCGGAATTAAAAGTGTACTACCCTTAGGTCACTATTTGTGACTCTTTGGATATGAACTTGCAGTTCAGAACCCTTTTGTCT
>QMLT01000091.1 GCA_003646875.1 Deltaproteobacteria bacterium | reverse complement strand
ATTATTCTTTAGAGACCTTTTTATTTCTCAACTGATCTATTCGTTTTATAATCTTTCTGAGATGTTCAGCCATTAATCCAGCATTCTGGTAGCGTTGTTTAGCATCTTTAGTTAAGGCCTTATCTATTATCTTTTCAACAATCAGTGGAATTTTTGGATTAAACTTTCTTACTGAAGAGTGTTTTTCTTTTGCAATTTGAAACATAAGTGAAGTTATATCGTCAGAAACAAAGGGCTTTTGTCCGGTTAGCATCTCAAAAAGGACTACCCCTAATGAAAATATATCTGAACGTCCGTCGATCCTTTTCCCGCTTACCTGTTCAGGAGACATATAAGAGGGGGTGCCTAAAACAACACCTGTTTTTGTCTTAGATGATGATGTGATCCTTGCAATACCAAAATCCGTAACCTTTATTTTACCTGTATCTTTAAGTAACATAATATTAGCTGGTTTTATGTCCCTGTGAACAACATTGTTGTTGTGGGCATAATCTAAGGCATCAGCCACTTGGGCGATGATGTAAAGCACATTTCTCAAGGGGAGGAGCTTTCCCTTATGGGTAAATTTTGCTAAATCTTCTCCTTGTAAGTATTCCATAGCTATATAGGCCAGGTCATGTTCTTCGCCAGCATCGTATATAGACACAATGTTGGGGTGGTTTAACAGACCTGCTGACTCTGCTTCCCTGAAAAAGCGTTCCTTTATATCTGCCAGCTCTCCTTCTTCAAATTCAGATAATCGTAAGGTTTTTATAGCAACAGTTCTATGTATAGTGGGATCTTCTCCTTTATAAACAATCCCCATTGCCCCCCTGCCTAATTCCCCTGAAATTTCATATCTTCCAAGTGTTGGTTTAGTATCAAGGCCGTCTATTGTTGCCTCAATATCACCAGGATGGGTGGCGCTCGCACCAAAGATCATAGAAGATTCAGCGCCTTTTAATTTAGGTATCCTCTCGCCTAAATCTTTAAAATCACTGCCATCCTCAATAATTAAATTATATGTTGATAATGCCTTGTTAAATTGCCTTTTCCTTTCATAATCGAGGCCAAGATTGTATAAAAGATCCTTAACCCCTGGTTCATCTGTAGGACATTTTCGAAATTTTTCACTGGCGAGATCAAGCATTCCTTGCTGTTGGAAAGAAAGACCAAGGGCCTTGTTTGTTTCAACAGAATCAGCCTCTACTTTCTCTTTGGTTTTTTCAGTGATGAAAAAATTTCTGCTAACAACTAAGATATAGCCCAGAACCAAAAGAACGAGTTGAGGTGTAATCTTAAGCCATATATTTGAGCGAAAAAATACAATGGTTCCCGCTGTTCCGTAAGAGAAAAGGAGGATTAGTGTGATGATTGCGCCGGTGCCAGCCTTTAGCCTGGGCAGGAGAAATGAAATATAGAGTCCGAAAAGGAGGATAATGCCTAGCTCAAGGAATGAGGTCCATTGAGGCCGCATAAAAAATTCTTCTTTTAAGATGTTTGACACCGAGTTCGCTATTATCTCCACGCCTGGCAAATTACTCGATATAGGTGTCACAAAGCGGTCTCCAATTCCAGGGGCAGTGGGTCCAAGGATGACTATCTTGTCTCTGAAGAGGCTTGTTTGAAATTCATTTTTGAGAACCTTTCTGAATGGAGTCATGTGAAATGCAATCCCTGGCCCATCATTCCATTTAATGAGTGTTGACATGTTTAAATCCCTGGCTGGAATCTTGACTGTCCTGGATGGGGGGACATTTATATTGATTTCCTGGCCCAGGATAAGCCTGATCTGATTGTAGTTTAATCCCTTGAAGGTTTTTACTATTGCCATAGGAAATGATGGGATGAAGGTGTTGTCTAAATAACCAATGGCGTGACTCTGAGTCCTGATAGAACCATCATTATCTGGAAAAAGGTTTATATGCCCAATACCTGCGACTGCATTCGCAAGGGAAGGAAGAAGTGGCTTTATCTTGGAAAGCCACATAACGGAGCTTGTTGCCCATTCATCCTTAAGACCAAGGATAATTTTATAGGTGTTTTTGGCCAGATAATCAGGAACCTCATCGTCTCTTCCCGCGCTCCTTGTATCAAAATAAATGGGCAGAATTATGTTGCCGGCCTTTTTAAACGATTCAGCTAGTTTGGTGTCATTATCCATGTTGGCCTCTGCCTTATTTAATAATTGATAAAATCTTTTGGCAGATAACCCTTTATTTTTTAAATCGAGATCAGCATATGTTTTCTTTAGCTCTCTAATCGTTTTGAGGCCAGAACTTTCCTCTGGCTCATTAAAGATAATATCCAGGGCGATAACCTTGGCGCCAGCCATTGCAAGATTGTTTATAGCATTGGCAAGAATGTTTCTCGGCCATGGGAAACGACCGATTGCACCTAAATCCTCATCATCAATAGCTACTATCTCAATATCTGGGTTTCTTTCTCCAGAGGCGCTGAGCTTGGATCGGATGTCAAATGTTTTTTTCTCTATAACGTCTGTAAAATCACCAAGGCCGGTGACGAGCATGAGTATAAATAGGAGGGTAAGGATAAGGCCTATTGACCATTGAGGAATACTTTTTTTAAATGGCATCATTTCCTATCAATTTTCTAAATTGAAATATAAGGCTTTATTTTTAGATAGCGTAATTTTCCCATGCCAGGTACATTTTTTATTTCTTCTATTTTCTTAAATGGACCGTAAAGGGATATGTAATTAATGATATTTTCAGCAAGCCCTGGCCCTATGCCAGGTATTGTATCCAGTTCTTCCAGACTTGCAGTATTTACAGATATAGGGATTTTAAGGGTAATTTTATATGCCGCGGGCATAGGGCCAGTTGAGACATGTATATTCCTATTCTCTAAGCTGATCTGAACATTTGTTCCCTGAGCAACAGAAGGATATGCATCACACAATTTTGCGTCAATCAGGTTTGCCTTCAAATAATCGGCTTTAGCTATCAATTCCTTTAAAGAAGGTTCCCTATCAAACATATAGATACCAGGGTTTTTTACAGCGCCAGTGACAAGGATAAAAATATTGTTTTCCCTTTCGATAGAGCCAAGGTCTCCTTGCGCAAAAAGCAGGTTCTTTATTACCCACCCAAGAAGGAGTATTAGAATAAGAATGAAAAGACCTATGTGCCGGTTGTTATTTTTTTTCGTTTTCATTACCCAGACCAAAGGCTTCATGCAAGGCCCTTGTCGCTAGTTCGGTATACTTTTCTTCTATAATACAGGAAATTTTTATCTCAGAGGTGCTGATCATGCTTATATTGATATTTTCCTTTGATAGTACCTCAAACATCCTGGAGGCGACTCCAGCATGGTTTCTCATACCCACTCCAACAATAGATACTTTGGCGATATTTTGATCTCCGAGTACCTTTTCTGCCCCTATTTCTCGGGCAATTTCTTTTAGCAATTTTATGGTCTCCTGAAAATCTGTTTTGGTGACTGTAAATGTGAGATCCGTCAGACCCTCAACACTGGTGTTCTGGACAATCATATCCACCACTACCCCGGCCTTGAAAACAGGATCAAATATTTTAAAGGCAATACCGGGCCTATCAGGCACCTTGGTTATTGTAATTCTGGCCTCATTTTTATCATAGACAACACCAGAGACCATTGCCTTTTCCATCTCCCTATTTTCTGCTACCACCATTGTCCCCTCACTCCTTATAAAAGATGACCTAACATGCAGGGGCACGCTAAATTTTTTAGCAAATTCAACTGATCGTATATCTAAAACTTTGGCCCCTAAACTGGCAAACTCTAACATTTCTTCATAGGATATTCTGTCCAGTTTTCTAGCATGGGTGCAGATATTTGGATCGGCTGAGAAGACACCTTCAACATCTGTAAAAATCTCACATAGATCTGCCTTTAGCGCTGCTGCCAGAGCTACTGCAGTAGTGTCTGATCCCCCTCTCCCTAAGGTTGTAATATTTTTTCTTTCATCGATTCCCTGGAAACCTGCTACAGCTATAATTCTGTTTTCATCTAACTCCCTCAGGATTCGATCAGTTTCAACCTTCCTGATCCTTGCCTTACCGTATATCTGGTCTGTATGGATGGCTGTCTGGAAGCCAAGAAGGGAATGACAATCATATCCCATGGACTTTACTGCTATAGCAAACAAGGATACGCTCACTTGTTCACCTGTTGCCATCAAAACATCTAATTCTCTTGTATCAGGGGTATCCGTTATCTCTTTAGAAAGCTTGATCAAAGAATCTGTCTGTCCGGCCATTGCTGAGAGAACCACCACAAGCCTGTCCCCTTTTTTACAATATTCAATTACCCTCTCAGCAACCTTTTTTATCTTTTCGATGCTTCCAACGGAGGTGCCGCCATACTTTTGTACTATTAATGCCATATTTGGTGAAGCTATTTCTTAGTTTTAGTTTGGATACCTTCTTTTTTTGTTTCAATCTCAGTAGTTTCTTTTTGAGTCTTGGTTTCCAAATTATCGATTTTCTCTTGTGTTTCTATAACAACCAACCTGGCATTTTCTATTTTGGCCCTTATCTTGGCCTCCTCACCCTTTAATTTATAGACCTTAGCCTCAAGTTCAGCAACCTGTTGATTAACCTTTTTTGCGTCTCCGAGACCTTCTGATTGAACAGCTCTCATCTTTTCTAAATTAAGCTCGGCCTCACTTATCTTTAGTTGAGTTTTTGCCAAATCATTTTTACTTTTTTCCAGGTCTAATTCTGCTTCCTTTTTATTTATCAAGGCCTTAGAAAGTTCAAGACGATCTTTGGCATCCTTAACCGTATCCAGTAAACGGTTGATAGCATCTTTTTTTTCGTCTGGAACTTGGCTAAAAAGCTTCTCATCTACATCATGTGAAATAATTCCTGTGGCAAAATCCTTACCCTTTTCTATTCCAGCGCAACCAAAAGAGATTACGATGCCTGCACAAGCTAACAAGATTGATAATTTCTTTAAAAACATAATTATAAACCCCCTAATTTCATTTTCCTATCATAGTTGTTTTAAATTTCGACCTGCTATTTCTTTTAATGCCCCTATAATTTCTTTCGCCCTATAATGATTTCCAAAAAATTCAAGTTCCCTGGTATGCTCATCGATCATCTTCAATTTAACATGAATTTTGCTTTCAGGAAGCCTCCCTGGCCAACGATCAGCCCACTCAATAACAACTATTCCTTCCCTTGAAAAATAATCTTCTAAATCTAAATCCAGAATCTCAATATTATTTTTAAGTCGATAAAGATCTATATGAAAGATTTGTTGTCTACCTCCTCGGTATTCATTAACAAGGGTGAATGTCGGGCTCACTATATTATTTGGGTCAATCTCAAGTCCAATAGCTATCCCTTTTGTGAACCATGTCTTACCACCACCCAGGTCACCTATTAATGCAATAATATCGCCACTAATTAATTGAGCCCCCAATTGCTGGCCTAACCACACGGTTTTTTCAACTGAAGTTGTCAGGTATTTTACAGAAATTTCTTTCAATCTCAAGGTATTTGAATTTTAACCGGTAGCACGTTTTTCAAGCGCTACCACGGCGATACTATAGTCGCCATCATCCGAAAGGCTCACATACCAGCTGATTATTCCCTCTGCATGACAAAAACTAAGCGCCTTTCCAGTTAAATTGAGATCTGGTCGTCCAATTTCATTGTGAACAATCTCTATATCATGCCATCTGATGCCATTTCTCATACCCAAACCTATCGCTTTTGAGAAGGCCTCTTTGGCAGCGAAACGCAAGGCAAGGGAAGACTCTGATTTTGGGGCCTGAAGGCAGAAGTTAATTTCCTGCTCAGTAAATACTCTCCGTAAAAATCTTGCGCCCCATCTATCGATTACTCTTCCCATTCTCCTTATGTTTACAAGATCTACGCCTATACCATAAATCATATTATTGTGTCAGTTGAAAGTTGTTAGTCGTCCTTTGTTTATCGGGTTTCTTGTTGCCGGTTACTTGTTTCCAGGCAATTAAACCAATAAAAACGAAATTCCTAAATTCCTTTGCATCCTTAGAAAGAAAACTGACAAGTTACTAATGACCAATGACATTACCTAAAATTGGGACACAAGGTTAATCATCTCGCGAATAGCCTGATCCAGTCCCACCATTACAGCCCTTGCAATAATGCTGTGGCCAATACTGTATTCCTCTATTTCGGGAATAGATGAAAATCTTTTTATATTGACATAATTAAGCCCGTGTCCGGCATGTACTTTCAGCTTGAGTTGAGATCCTAATTTTGCTGCCTCATGGATTTTTTCAAATTCCCTGAGTATCTCTGCTTCTGATACCGCTTCACTGTAAAATCCTGTGTGAATCTCAATTATATCTGCGCCGGCATCAAGGGATTCCTGTATCTGATCAGGATCTGGATCAATAAAAAAGCTGACAGAAATACCAGCCTCCTTTAATGTGCCAGTAACGCTTGTATATTCTTTTTTATTGCCTGCAACATCAAGGCCACTTTCAGTCGTCACCTCTTCCCTTCTTTCAGGGACAAGGGTTACCAGATCTGGTTTAATGGTAAGGGCAGTATCAATGAGAGTTTTAACGGGTGACATCTCCAGATTTAATTTGGTTTTGACCGTTTTTTTTAGCAGTTCCAAATCCCTGTTCTTAATATGTCGCCGATCCTCTCTCAGATGACATATGATACCTTCTGCGCCGGCTAACTCCGCTATGCCTGCAGCCAAAACGGGGTCCGGCTCATTTATTCCTCTCGCTTCGCGGATTGTTGCAATATGATCAACATTGATTGATAAAAGTGCCATAGTTGTTTCTCCTTATAAGTTATAAACGCCTCAATCCCTCAATTCCTACACAATTCCTTTTCTTTGCGTGCCTTAACT
>QMLT01000090.1 GCA_003646875.1 Deltaproteobacteria bacterium | reverse complement strand
GCATACCCATGCTCCCTGGCTTTATGCAGGCCTTGTTGCGCCTTATTCGGTGACAGATACCCCAACTTACTGAGAAGTTACGAAACTTACACCAGTCAATGGCATCCTGTATGCACTCCGCCCGTAAGACGCTATATTGTCTCATGATAGCATCGAAAACCTCATCTGTCCCTGCAAGCGAGCCTGTGTGGGATGCCACAGCAACGGCTCCTTTTTCAGACCGCCCTGACTTTATCACAACCACTGGTTTCTTTTTCGTTGCCTCATTGAGCACCTTAACTAATCACTCACCCTCTCTCACCCCTTCAACATACATGAAAACAATTTTTGTCATATCTTGTGTTATCAGATACTCCAGAAGGTCTGATTCATCAATATCAGCTTTATTCCCAACTGAAACCATTGCCGATATTCCGATATTTTCTACAGCCGTTTTACCGATCATTGATGCCCCGAGGGCACCACTCTGTGTGATAATCGCGACATTGCCCTTTCTAACATCTCTTGTGCCAAATGTAGCATTTAATGAAGCTATAGCAGAATATATTCCAAATATGTTCGGACCCAAGATACGAAGGCCATGCTCACGCGCATACGTTGCAATATTTTTCTCTTCTTGGATGTTGCCAACCTCCGAAAACCCGGAGGTTATTATTAAAGCAATTTTTACCCCCTTCTCAGCACAGCGCTTAACCGCATCAAACACCAGCTTTGCAGGAATGACAATGAAAGCTAGATCAATAGGCTCGTTAATGTCTTCGAGAGTTTTAAAGACCTGAAGACCCAGTATTTCACCGCCTCGGGGATTTATCGGATACACCTTGTGGAGATAACTACTTAATACTATGTTTTCTAAGACCTTATACCCTATTTTGGCTTTATCGTAGGATGCGCCGATTACTGCAATGGATTGTGGCTCGAAGAGATATCTCATATTCGTCATGCCAAACTACTCCCTGAACATCATCCTTAATTCATATACGCCTGAGCTAATTCTCTTTTGCATGTCAAAGCCCATCTTTTGAAATATATGAAGCATTGGTCTATTCTCTACCAGAACCTCTGCGGTAAAGCCAAGAAGTCCTTGTTTCTGGGCCAGGTATGTAAGATATTTGAGTAATTCCGTGCCTATTCCTCTTTTCTGAAAATCATCCCTTACCGCGAATGCCGTCTCTGCAGTGTGTGTGTTTTTGTCAATAAAATACCGTCCCACCCCGATAATCTCTTCTTTTTTTGCATGTTTTAACACGGCAAAAATCGCCATTTCTTCGGCATAATCAATTATCACAAATTTCTGCAAAAATTCATGCGGCATATCGGTTCGCCTGGAAATAAACCTCCGATATAGGCTCTGATCTGAAAGAGAATACACGAAGTCTTTGAGTAATGGCTCATCACTGATTTTTACAGGTCTTAGAAGGATTTCAAGTCCGGTTTCTGTGGTTCTATAAGTCTCCAGATCTTCAGGGTACTCTCCCTTCTTGCCTGGTATGAATGCCTGGTCCTTATATATCAGATTTAGTTTCTTCGCCTTTTCTATGAGTGAAGGTCTGAACTTTGGATGCGCTATGGATATTAATTCCATTGCACGTTCTCTGATGTTTTTCCCGTGTAGATATGCTATTCCGTACTCTGTTATAACATAGTGAATATCACCCCTGTTTAAAGTGATGCCCGCTCCCTCTTTGAGAAACGGCACTATTCTTGAAACCTCACCATTTTTTGCAGTTGATTGAAGGGCAAGTATTGTCTTTCCATTATGTGACAAAACGGCGCCTCTCATAAAGTCAGCCTGTCCCCCTATTCCACTATAAAATATCTTTCCTATGGATTCTGCGGTTGCCTGACCTGTGAGATCCACTTCCAGGGCACTGTTTATCGCAACTATATTGTTATGCTGGGCAATAATTAGGGGATTATTCGTATAGTCGATGGTCCTAAACTCTATGCATGGATTATCATGGATGTATTCATAGGTCTTTTTTTTACCCATACAGAAAGTTGCAACTGCTTTCCCGCGGTCAATACTCTTTTTTGTGTTATCAATAACCCCATTCTTCATCAGCTCCACAATTGCATCACTCAATAGCTCTGTGTGTACTCCGAGATGCTTCTTGTTGCGGAGATTTAAGAGTATTGCATTTGGCAGGCTCCCATATCCGACTTGAATCGTGTCCCCATCTTTGATGATCCGTGCAACATAATTCCCGATCCGCTGCGCAATTTCACCAGGTACTTCTGTTTCATATTCTAACAACGGTTCATCATAGGGGACAATAAAATCCACATCATCTAAATGCATGAAGGTGTCTCCATGCACACGAGGCATATGGGAGTTGACTTGAGTTATCACAGTTGAGGCATTTTCCACTGCTGCTTTGGTAATATCAACACTTACACCGAGACTCATGTAGCCATGATTATCCGGGGGCGAGGTCTGTATCATAGCCACATCAACAGGCACAAGCTTGCGATAGAATAGTTCAGGGACTTGCGATAGGAATATAGGAGTATAATCTGCATCCCCTTTATTAATTGCATCTCTGGTATTGTTTCCTATGAAGAAAGAGTTATGCCTGAAGTTACTTTTGAATTTCTCATCAGTATACGGCGCAACACCAAAGGTCCACACATGAAAGACCTCGGTATCAAAGAAATCCTTAGGATGAGACTCCACATACTTTATGAGGGCCTGAACAAGGTATTGAGGCTCACCGCAGGCGGTGCCAATAAAAATACGCTCCCCCCGATGGATATTGCTAAACACCTTGTCTTCAGAGACGAATTTATCAGGATAGGTGTCCTTCCACTTTGTGTAATCTTGGGTTTTTTTCATGATCTTATCACCCTCACAGAACAGTCAAGAATCATGACTGCTTATAGTTAAGATATACCAGTTGTACATATCTCTGTACCGCAAGTGACACCGGATTCAGGAAAACTCGAATAGAAACACGACGGGCTCTATTCTATCCACACTTATATTTCAATAGACTCTCAATCACGTGAGTCTCTATTACGTCTTTCAATGTGGTTTCAAAGCCAATAGACTTTAATAATCCTAATGACTGTTTAAAGCGGATAGGATTCTATGGCTACCTTATAAGTTTTTAGGCCCTTTTCATGCTAGGGATAATAAAGAGAGGAAATGGACTGTGTCGGAGGACCTTTTCGGCAACACTTCCGAAAAAGACATGTTCTATTCCTGTTCTACCGTGTGTACCCATAACAATAATATCTACGTGTTCCTGCTTTGCAAATGTGAGTATCTCATTATCTTCCCTGCCAGATTTTGTAACTAATTCATATGCAATCCCATTCTCTATATTGTTTACATAGCGCTCCTTGTAGTTATTAGCTATATCTTCTTCAACGGCCTTTTGTATATTTCTCAAGTCCTCTTTGGTGATAAAACTCTCTGCATATGCCTGGTTAGAATTATAAGGTATTACGTGTAAAATATAAAGAAGACCCTCATCTCTTTTGGCAATACCATAGGCAAAGTCAAAGGCATAATCTGCATTTTCAGAAAAATCTGTACAGAAAAGCACCTTTTTGTATTTTGGATATTTAATCATCTTTTGCTCCTCCTGTTTTGTCATCTGTCATTTATTGATGACTCCTTATAAAATTTTCTACAACATTAGCTCACTTATCACTAAATCTACCATATCTCCGCACTTCTCCTGAGATCAAGCCAGCGCCGGTTTCTCATGTTTTTTGATATAACGAGTAATAAACGACCAATAAGGAACTTACCCCACATAAGTAACATTAAAACCAGAGGATCCTAACTCCATGGCTATCGGGCCAGTATCTTCACTCTTTAATCGTAAGATTACCAGCCAATCTTTTTCCCGCTCCTCAGGAGGGAGCGTCATCATACTTAACAACACCGTTTTATTCTTATCGAGGATTTCCGTGATCTTTTTCATGTTGCCAAAGTTATTAGAAGCCCTTATATCTATTCTCTTTCCTTTTTCTTTTACCCCCAAAACCCTTGCCATAATCCTGACAATATCTGACTCAGTAACCACACCAGCAAGCCCACCATCTTCTGCTACAAGAAAAGCACCATAGCCCTTTTCCTGCCCCAATTGCAAGGCCTCTTCGGCTGGCATGTCAGGGGAGATAGTATAGGGCTTCTTGACCATGATATCCTTGACAGTCATTTTAGCCAAAAGATAATTTAATTCATGTATGCTCAGAGATGTAGCAGGCGAAGGTGCTGCCTCTAAAAGCATATGCTTGGTTACAAGGCCTACCAGTTTATCCTTTTTCATAACCGGCAGCCTTCTGATCTTATGGGCCTCCATTATCTTTCTGGCATCGCCAACTAAAGTCTTCTCTTCAGCGGTTACCACGTTGGTACGCATCCCTTATTCTCATTTTTCCCTCCTCTTTTTGTGTTTACGATATTCTGCGTTTAACATTCTTTTATTACTTTTATTTACAAATTTGTAATCCCTCCTATCTCCAAATAAATTGGCAAGGGGTTCTTAATTTTTTTTCTCACCTGCTTCCATCAACCGCAATAGAGACTCTTCAATCGTCTCGATCGTGAAAGGTTTGTTAATACAATCTTGGACTCCCAGCTTGTAAGCCTTCGAAAAAATCTCACTGTTGCCATAGGCTGTAATAAGAACTCGCATAGCATTCGGATTTATTTCCTGACTCCGTTTGAGAAACTCAAGGCCATCCATTCCAGGCAATCTATAATCTGCAATGATGATGTCATAGTCTTGGCTCTTAAGCTCTTCTAAGCCATCTTCGGCAGTCTCGACTACCAGCAAATGGCACCCTTCGCCTTCAAAGAATATGCTCAGAGAATCTCGTATCCATTGATCATCATCTATGAGTAATAGTTTCATCGCTTTTAGTTTGCTAAATAAATCCATCTTCTCCCTTCACGTGATAAAAAGATATGAAATACTATTCGTGTTTTTTTCTTCTACAACCTTTCAATGCATAACATATGCCATTAAGTGATGATTTGGATAACTGTTATAAAGTCAAGTAGTTAGCCTTCTTGGGACTCTCAAGTTATTCTCCCAATTAGCCAGATTTAGAAAAACTGCGAAATTTCCTTTCGCAAAATTTCGAAACCAAAGAGATCAACATGAATACTATGTACAGGGGGGTAAAAAGTTTATGAGGAATTACAGACAAAATCCGAAGTTGGAGGATCGGATTGCTTGTTCTTTACGGAGTGTTATCCTATATGCAGTTTTCTTCTTCGGTAGCGGAAGGTATGGTGGTTAATATTCAAAAGCCTGGCTGCTTTGCTCTCATTGCCGCCAGCCATCTTTAGGGCTTCTTCAATATAATATTTTTCCAAGGACTCTTGGGCTGAGGAAATGTCAATACCTGTTGGTGGAATGGGGGGAAAACCACTCTTGTTTCTTGCCTGCACTGGTATTTCAGCTCTCTTCAGCCCTTCCATCCCAAGATCCTGTAATGTTAACTCCGATCCCTTGCCAGTCAACACGCCTCTTTCAATAACGTTCTTTAATTCCCGAACATTACCCGTCCACCTATTCTCTATCAAAGCGGTCTCAGCCTGAGGGGAAATGCCGAAAAATTTCTTACCAAATTTTTTGCTAAACTCGTGTAGAAAGTATTTTGCAAGTGGAATAATATCATCGGGGCGCTCATTCAACGACGGAATCTGTACGGTAATAACACCCAACCGAAAATATAGATCTTTTCTGAATAGGCCTTTTTCTATCAGACTTTCTAGATCCTTATTTGTTGCTGAGACTACTCTGGTCTGAATTTGCAACTTCTTTGTCCCGCCTACCCTGTAAAATTCACCGTCTTCAAGAAATCGGAGGAGCTTTGCCTGGGCCTCCAGGCTCAAATCGCCTACTTCATCAAGAAACAGAGTGCCATTCGCGGCGCCCTCGATTAAGCCTTTTTTGCCGGACGCACTTGCTCCGCTAAAGGCCCCCCCTTCATACCCAAATAGCTCACTTTCGATAAGATCCTTTGGGATGGCGGCACAATTCACAGTGATTAAAGGGCCCTTGAAATTAGGGCTTCTGTAATGGATAGCGCTGGCAATCAATTCTTTGCCTGTCCCTGTCTCCCCAAAAATAAGAATCGGGGTGTCAGGGCTCTTGGCCACTTTGCCAATAAAATCCATCACATCCTGGATGGCATTACTTTCTGCTATAAAGCAGGGGAGGTTTTCTTTAAGATATTTTTCTTGGAGTATCTGAACCTCTTTCCTTAAACCGATGGTTTCAAGGGCGTTACGAATGGTTATCTCCAAGCCATCCATATGAATAGGTTTCACCACATAATCGTAGGCCCCAAGTTTCATAGCAGAGATTACGGTATTGATATCTTCGTAAGCGGTGATCATGATAACCAAAATATTAGGATAAAGGCTTTTGATTTTGCGAAGTGCTTCGATTCCATTCATACCTGGTAATCCAATATCGAGAAGAACCAAATCCGGAGGAAAGCTTTTTATAAGATCAATGGCAGTCTCGGCAGTAGGAAAGGCCTTCACCTGGTATTCGGTCTCAAGGGTCATGGTTATACCTTCCCTTATGGTTTGTTCATCATCAACAATATATATGGAGTAAGTAATCATCGCTAGCCCGTTTCGTAACTCAATAAGTTGGGGCAGCAGCTTAAAAATGCTGCATTTAAGGAGCATGGGTATATCTTTTTTTGTCTCATGCCCTATAACTGATGCTTAAGACACCCCATAAATCGGGACACCAACCGACAAGTCGCATAATAGTAAAGTCCACGTTGCACGTGCTAGCCGATTTATGGGGGCACGCTGATGCCCTCTATGTATTAAGGGCACGGAACAAAAAAAGACATACCTTTATGCTTACTAACTTTATGTAGG
>QMLT01000089.1 GCA_003646875.1 Deltaproteobacteria bacterium | reverse complement strand
ATAGACCACGTGGCTGTCATTTATGCAAAGGCTCGGTTATCATCCCCACTTTTGTAATTCCAGCCTCTTTAACCTGGCTCATGACCTTCATTACAAAGCCATAGGGCACATCTTTATCAGCCTGTAAGAGGATTTCCTTTCTTGCTCTATTAGCGACTATTTTTTTTAGCTTTCCCTTGAGAGCATTAAAAGTAACATTATAGTCTTCAATAAAAATGAGCCGTTTTTTGGTGATAGATAAAATTAAAGGATCTTCTTTGCTTTTTATGCTTTTACTTTCCGTTCTGGGGAGATTTACCTTAACCCCATGAATCATCATAGGCGCTGTCACCATAAATATAATGAGCAGCACCAGCATAACATCAACGAGGGGCGTGACATTAATATCTGATATTAGATTTGACCTGCCTTCTCCCACATCCATTACTGTTCGCTTCTTGATTTTTCAGTTAAGGCTCTTCTCGTTAACCCTTTTTCCAATGAACCTACAAAGTCAGAAATAAAATTCCCCATCTCCGTTTGAGAGGCTCTTGTCCTATTGGTAAAATAATTGAAGGCCACAACAGCAGGGATAGCTGCTGCCAATCCCGCTGCCGTAGCAATGAGGGCCTCGGCTATACCAGGAGCCACAACCGCCAAACTAGCAGAACCTTTCATGCCTATAGAACTAAATGATGACATTATACCCCAAACAGTTCCAAACAGCCCGATAAAAGGGGAGGCGTTTCCAGTAGTTGCCAGGAACGTGAGCCCCTTTTCCAAACGAGAGCTTTGAGCAAACAAGGCCTTTTTAGCAGCCTTGTGCACATAATCCACAATCTGTTGCTCCGATCGCAAACCCTTATCTTCATCAGGATTACCTTGTAACATCTTAGATCGGTTAAACTCTGCATAACCAGCCCTGAATATCCTGGCTAAAGGGCTAAAATTAAATATCTTGCTCTGCAAATATACCTTGCTTATCTCTCGGCTGGAGGAAAAAAGCTCTAAAAATCTTTCATTTTCATCTTTGAATTTCTTAAGCAATCTTAATTTCATGAAGATTATGGTCCACGAAGTGAGTGAGAAAAAGAAAAGGATAAAAAGAACAAACTTTACCATTGGTCCAGCATGCAATACCATCTGGATAATATCGTTTGTAAAATGATATGACATTACAATTAGCCCTGATGAATGTTCATTAACTCTTATTAGAATACTTAAATTAAACCACCAAAGTCAACTTAAATACAAATGCCAAAATGCCACGGCAGTAACAATTTTAACTTTTACTATACCTGACTCTTGTGATAATAATAAACAGTAATGTAACAACTTTGTAAACATCTGACACATAATTTCAATAGCGCTGCTTATTAAGAGACAAGAGATGTGCACAAGAGAAACATCACCTTCTTTTGATAAAAGAAGCATAAAGGTATGCCTTGCGTGTGGAACGAGTGATATTAAACCAGGCAGGCGGTATTGTTCAAAGCAATGCAGACAGAAACTAATATGGTCACTTTCCCTGTCTAAGGGATTACTGCAAACTCTTAATACACGATATGCCGTCTTTTCGTTTACCGAAAATTTCGTTACCCTTGATGTGATGCCTTCCTGGTCAAATATAATATCAAGATTTATCTACCGGAGAAAACCGGGTTACGCCCCTGCTCACGCACTGAAAGAACTCACGCTTGAAGCTGGCAAGGAGTGGTATAAAAAAAGAAGCAGGCGAATTTCTCGCAGTGTTGCGTCTCAATCGATTCTTGAAGAAAATGTTGAATACAGTCTCAACCCTGAGTCAATCAAACCAAATACGCACAGGATCCCAAAACTCTCTGCTGATCAAAAAAGGGGGCTTAAGTATCTTAATATAAATATAAAAACATTGATGTTTGGAGATTATGTCAGAGAAATAAAAAAAGCCTACAGGGGAATGGCAAAGGTCTATCATCCTGATAAAGGTGGCGATGGTGATAGGTTTAAGGAAATAAACAGGGCCCATGAGCTTATGCAACAATGGATAGAGAATCCTAAATTTCAGTTAAACAATAAATTGCCTGGTTGCTGGTCCTATAATGGTTATACAAACAGATGGTCACCCCCTTTATGGCAATAATCATCCCCAATATGTATCTGCTCAATAATTTAAGGCAGTAAATTTCCACACAATTTTGGGCAATTACCCCAATATGAGCCCTTGTGGGTTACAAGAAAAATTGTGGAGCCACCGGGCGGAATCGAACCGCCGACATCCTCATTACGAGTGAGGTGCTCTGCCATCTGAGCTACGGTGGCCTTTTTATTTAGAATTTATACCTTTTTTTATAAAGAGTCCAACCTTTTTAGAGATTATAAAAGATGAAAAAAGCAAAAGATTATCTGATATTCCCATTAGATGTTCCGACTTATGACGATGCAATCCGGTATGTAGAGCTCTTAAACAAGTATGTAGGCATTTTCAAAGTCGGCCTGGAGCTCTTTGTAAGTGTTGGGCCAAAAATCCTCAATGCTATTAAAGAAAGGAGTGATGCGGGGATATTTCTTGATCTAAAGTTTCATGATATCCCTGCCACTGTTAAAGGCGCCTTTCTGGCTGCAAGTGCCTATGGTGTGACCTTTACGACCGTGCATTGCGATGAAGGAAAGGATCTTCTCCGCTCTGTTGTTGACAATAACCCTTCCGGTATAAAAATATTGGCTATCACAGCGCTTACCAGTCTTGCAAGCAAAAATCTAAAAGAATTAGGCTACCAGGATAAATACATTGCAGACATTACAGAATTGGTTATGCTTAAGGCCAGAATGGCCAAAGAGGCCGGCTGTTCCGGTGTTGTCTGTTCTGGGCTGGAGGTCGAAAAGGTTAAGACTGAGTTAGGAAAAGATTTTATCGCTGTCACCCCTGGTATCAGGCCACGGTGGTCTATAGTAGGAAAGGATGATCAAAAAAGAATTATTACCCCTGATCAAGCGATAAAAAGGGGGGCTGATTATATTGTGGTTGGCAGACCTATCCGGTGTGCTGAAAAACCGATCGAGGCTGCAAAAAGGGTCCTAGGCGAGATCGAAAGTGCAATTTCTGAATAGATAAGCTCTCTCTACCAGGCGCTAAACCACATAAACAGGTATCTTTGCCTTAGCCAGAACTTTCCTTGTGTTACTTCCCAAAAGCTTTCTGCCCCCCGGTTTTCCTTTGGCTGATACAACAATAAAGTGTAACTCAATAAGTTGGGGCAGCATTTTAAAAATGCTGCCCCAACTTATTGAAAAGTTACCAATTATTTACGAATACCTTTATACAGAATTTCATTTTCATTTGTGTCCATTAGTGGCTGAGCAGTTACAAGTTATCTTATAATACACCTCTGGACAAAGCCGTCCATGATTTCCTTAAAACAGTCGAGTTCTTCATCTGTGCAACTTTTCATATCTAAAAATGTATCATCTAAAGTCTTAGAGGGAACAAACTTTTGCAAAACATATAACCGCGCATTTTTTATTAACTGACCGATCTTATAAAAATCATCCTTTTCAAAAAGGGCTTTTACAATAGTAGTCCTGAACTCATAATCCAATCCTGAATCCATAATCAGTCTGATGCTGTCAAGAATCTTCCTTGTATCTATCTTTGTCTTTATTACTTGAGGGTATTTAGCCAAAGATGTCTTTATATCCATAGCAACATAATCTACGGATTCTAACTCGATTATCTTTTTGAGCCTTGAAGGAAAACTCCCATTGGTATCAAGCTTCACCAAATATCCCAATCTCTTTATCGCCGATAAAAAAGGACTTAAATCAGTTTGTAGAAGAGGCTCTCCACCAGTTATAGTCACAGCATTAAGCTTTCCCTTTCGCCTACCCAAAAATGACAGGATCTCGTCCTCTTTTAATTCAATGCCAAATTTTTTGGGGTCTACCAGTTCTGGATTATGGCAGTAAGGACATCGAAAATTACACCCCTGGGTAAAGACAATAGCACAAATTTTATCTGGATAATCGATTAAGGAAAACCTTTGAAACCCACCTATAATCATATTTCAAACCTTAAACATCTTTCTTTCTTGAAACTCCTCTTGCTTGCCCTTATTCCACTGTTTCAACGGCCTTAGATAACCGACCACCCGGGAATAGACCTCACATTCTCTGCCACATTTAGGGCATACACTCTGCTCTCCGTTTAAATATCCATGAACAGGACAGACACTAAACGTAGGGGAAAAGGTAAAATAAGGAAGGTGATAATTTTCGCATACTGTTCGCACCAATGATTTAATGCTACCAAGGTTGGAAACCCTCTCGCCTGCATAGATATGGAATACCGTTCCTCCAGTATATTTTTGCTGAATACTATCCTGCAGATCCAGGGCATCGAAAACATCATCTGTGAAGTCAACTGGTAGATGAGTAGAATTGGTATAGTAACATTGATCGCCGTCGCCGTTGCCTGCAGATATTATATCAGAATATCTTTCCTTATCAATCTTTGCCAGACTGTATGAGGTTCCCTCGGCAGGGGTAGCTTCAAGATTATAATTATTTCCTGTCTCACTTTGAAAACCTAACAAGACCTCCCTCATGAAATCTAAAACTTTTATAGCAAACTCCTTCCCCTCTTTATCGCCAATGGTCTTGCCAAGAAAGTTTTCACAGGCCTCATTCATTCCAACAAGCCCGATAGTTGAAAAATGATTCTTCCAATATTCATTGAACCGCTTCTTTACACTCCTTAAATAATATTTGATGTAAGGGTAAAGGCCCCTGTCTGTGAATCTCTCCAGAATTTTTCTCTTGATCTCCAAACTTTCTTTAGCCAGGGACATCAAGTCTTTAAGCCGGCTAAAAAATTCCTTCTCACTGCCGCTAAGATACCCTATTCGTGACATATTAATTGTTACAACACCAATCGAGCCTGTCAAAGGGTTTGAACCAAAGAGGCCGCCTCCTCTCTTTTCTAATTCACGGTTATCTATTCTCAATCTGCAACACATACTTCGAGCGTCCTCTGGGTTCATATCTGAATTTACAAAATTAGAAAAATAAGGAATCCCATACTTGGCCGTCATCTCCCACAGACTATTGAGGACAGGGTTCTCCCAATCAAATTCCTTGGTAATATTGTATGTCGGGATGGGAAAGGTAAAAACCCTTCCGCCAGCATCTCCCTCTGCCATAACCTCTAAAAAGGCCTTGTTAAATAGGTCTATTTCTTCCTGAAAATCCTTATAGGTAACATCCTGTGCCTCTCCTCCGATGATAACACTTTGATCTGCATAGTATTCAGGGACAGCAAGATCCAGTGTAATATTCGTAAAAGGGGTCTGAAATCCAACCCTTGTGGGCACATTAATATTAAAAACAAACTCCTGCAGGGCCTGCTTTATCCCAGTATAGTTTAATCCGTCAAATCGTATGAAAGGCGCTAACAGGGTGTCAAAGTTCGAGAATGCCTGAGCGCCTGCCGCCTCTCCTTGAAGTGTATAAAAAAAGTTTACGATCTGTCCCAATGCGCTCCTGAGGTGTCTGGCGGGGCCGCTTTCCACCTTGCCCCACACCCCTCTGAATCCTTCCACCAGCAAGTCAAAAAGATCCCAACCGACACAGTAAACAGAGAGGATGTTTAAATCATGGATATGGTAATCACCCTGTATGTGAGCTTCTCTGATCTCTGGGGAGTAGATTTCATTTAACCAATAGACTTTGCTAATCTCTGAGGAAACATAGTTATTCAATCCTTGCAAAGAGAATGCCATATTGCTGTTCTCATTAACCTTCCAGTCTGTCTTCTTTAGATATTGATCCACCAGGGCAACGCTTGCCTTATTGGTAATTTCTCTTATTCTTGCATGCTGTTCCCTATAGATAATATATGCCTTGGCAGTTTTGCGATAAGTGGAGGAAAGTAAAACCTCCTCTACAATATCCTGAATTTCTTCTACTGTCGGGATCTTCTCCCCAATCACCTGCTGAGCCAAATTTAAAACCTTGATGGTAAGTCTTTTAGCAACCCTTTCGTCAAACTCCTCTGTTGCCTTTCCAGCCTTGGCAATGGCATTTGTAATCTTTTCTGCCTCAAAGGCCACCTTTTTGCCATCTCTTTTTTCTACCTTAGTGAACATAGTATCTTCTCTCCATTTCTGCCTGCCTGTGCGCCATGCCTGCGTCCCGATTAGATCGGGACAGGCACGTGCACGCAGACAGGTCTTCATCCGACATAGGTTAACTTAATAAATTCTGCAATCCTCCCCGTCTATCCCAAATCCTGAGTACAGGCAGGCACGAAATATCGTGAAGCCAAAGAGGTTATTTTTTGCACATGCGCCCTTCCTGTCAAGTAATCTTCTAAGGTGAGGTTAATCGCAGCCGATAAAGGAAACAGGCCTTTCAGGTACTCGTCCCCGCTACATTTTCCACAAGATATTGTGTTAAGTTATAATAGATATCCAATATAAAGTCAATATGAAAAAAATGATAACAGAGCAATTACACGCACTTTCTTTTATTTATCAGTTTCCTTGGTAAGTTTTGGGATTATTGTTGTTAGTTGTTATCATAGAAGGCAGATGGGATCCAGCAGGCCATTCACTCCTTGGAGAAAAAATTTCCGGATGATCAGACTATGGTGGGTATTAGCCTGGAAATTCTCTCAAGAAACAAAAGCATCTCTAAACTCTCGGAGGGATCTTGAAGTTTATCCTTTTTACCTTATCTTCCATAGTCTTACGTCTGTGAATTGTAACTCTTCTCAATAAGTTGGGGTATCTGTCAGGCAATAAGGCACAACAAGTCCTGCATAAAGTCAGGGAGCGTGGGTATGTCTTTTTTTGCTCCATGCCCTTAATAAATAGGGGGCATTAGCGTGCCCCCATAAATCGGGACACACGTGCAACGTGGATTTTACT
>QMLT01000088.1 GCA_003646875.1 Deltaproteobacteria bacterium | reverse complement strand
ATGGAAAATTTTTCTTTTGTTCATTGTGCCTGCCACAGGTATAGGGTTTAGTGCATCCTGGCTAAAATGTTTCACTAGTGTCTTGGCAGGGTGACAGGAATTAGCCCCACACGACGAGCGTCTTTTTGCTTTCCGCCCTCTCAGCGGAAAGCAAAAAATAACTAAACCTTTGCGATCTCTGCGTCTCTGCGGTGAATGGTTACAGCTTATTTAAATCACCTCGAGACTGATATCAACAGATCGTGCCGAATGAGTAATGGCGCCAACTGAGATCAGGTTGACACCCGTTTTGGATATTTCCTCTATTTTCTCAAGGGTAATCCCGCCAGAGGCCTCTAAAAGAACCCTCCCCCTGGCTATAGAAACTGCCTCTTTCATTTCTTTGACAGGCATATTATCTAAAAGAATTGCATCCGCACCTGCCTCTATGGCCTCTTCAAGCCCCTTGATATCTTCCACTTCTATCTCAATCTTTAACGTATGAGGCACGGTTGCCTTAACTTTTTTCACAGCCTCGGATATGCAACCAGCGGCCGCAATATGGTTATCTTTGATTAAGATCCCATCAAAGAGGCCAAACCGATGATTAAACCCGCCACCTACTCTGACGGCATATTTCTCCAGTATTCGTAACCCAGGAGTTGTCTTTCTGGTATCGATTACTCGAACTGTCGAAGGATCTGTTTTTTCAACATACTGTCTGGTAAGGGTAGCTATTCCAGATAGGCGCTGTAGGAAATTGAGGGCGGTTCTTTCCCCACTCAATATTCCCCTCATTGATCCTGTCACTGTGCCGATATTTGACCCCTTGGGTATTACATCTCCATCGTGATATGTGCATTCAACCACTATTTCAGGATCAAGCCGAGAGAAAACACTTGAAAAAACATCTATTCCGGCAAGCAGTAGCTCTTCCCTGGCTAAGAGTTGTGCCTTTCCTTTGAGAGATGGAACTATAATAGCCGAGGTAGTTATATCCCCTGACCCTACATCCTCATCTAAAGCGGTATCAATTATTTTGTCAATGTGGGAAAGATAGCCCATTTTTAAGTGATGCCATCAAGAATGGTAAGATTTTGGTTTAATTTATCCAACTTCATACTCATACGCTGTGCTTTTTGCTTGACATTTTCCACTATATCGGGGGGGGCCTGATTCAAAAAATCCCTGTTTGCCAATTTCTTTTGTGATATTTCCATTTCCTTCTCTATCTTTTTTATTCCTTTATATATCCTCTTTTTTTCATCATCGTAATTGATCAATCCCTTGAGAAGAACATGGACCTGGATATCGCTAAAAACATATGTAGCAGAGGAATCGGGTTTTTTTGTATCGGAAATAAAATCAATAGATTCCACCTTTGCAAGGTTTGTAATGTATGAGTGATTATTTTTAAGAATCTCTCTTTCTTTATCCCCTTTTACATCTATAACTATCTTTGCGGCCTTTTTTGGAGGGATATTCATCTCTCCCCTTATATTCCTGACACCTGTTATAACCTCTTTGATGAGATCCATCTCTTTGACTGATTTCTCATCATAGACGAAATCAGTTCGCCGGGGAAATTGAGCCGCCATAATGCTTCCTTCTGTATGAGGCATTCGTTGCCAGATTTCCTCCGTAATAAACGGCACAAATGGATGCAGAAGCCTCAGTACACCACTCAAGAGAATTTGCATTGCGGACTGGGCTGCTTCCCTTCTCTTTTGATCATTACTGTAGAGCTCGAGTTTCACCATTTCCAGATACCAGTCACAGAATTCATGCCAGATAAACTGGTAACAGATGTTAGCGGCATCATTAAATTTATACCCCTCTATATTGCTGCTTATCTCATCTGCAACCGCCCCTATCCTGCTCATAATCCAGGTATCAGCAAGGGTGAGGGTATCAGTATCTATAGATGGCGATTTACAATCCTTGAGGTTCATCAAGGAAAATCTGGCAGCATTCCAGATTTTATTCATAAAATTTCTGTATCCCGCAAGCCTTTCTTCTGAAAGCCTGATGTCTCTTCCCTGGGCAGCCAATATAGAAAGGGTAAATCTAAAAGAATCAGTGCCAAAGCTGTCTAACACCACTAAAGGATCTATGATATTTCCTTTGCTCTTGCTCATTTTCTGGCCCTGCTCATCTTTCACAAGGGCATGGATATACACATCTCTAAAAGGGACATCTCCCATGAAGTGGAGCCCCATCATCATCATTCGTGCTACCCAGAAAAATAGGATATCGAAACCGGTCACTAACACCGATGTAGGATAAAAGGTTTTTAATTCATCAGTGGAATCCGGCCATCCCAATGTGGAAAATGGCCAGAGAGCTGAACTGAACCACGTATCTAACACGTCTGTTTCCTGGTGGAGATTGTTACTTTTGCAGCGAGTGCAGATTTTGGGCTCTTCTTTGGCTACCATAACTTCTCCACATTCCTGACAATACCAGGCTGGGATACGGTGACCCCACCAGATCTGTCTGGATATACACCAATCTTTTATATTGTTCATCCAGTCAAAATACACACGCTCCCAGTTTGCGGGGATTATCCTTGTTTTACCAGTCTTGACTGCAGCAATGGCCTTTTCAGCAAGGGGGGCTGCTCTGACAAACCATTGCTTTGAGAGAAGGGGTTCGATCATGGTCTTACAACGATAACAGTGTCCTATTGCGTTACGGTAGGGCTCGATCTTTTCCAGTAAGCCAGAGTTTTTCAGATCGTCCAGAATCTTTTCTCGGCATTCAAACCTGTCCATGCCCTGATACGGTCCGGACAATTCGTTCATTCTGCCGTTCTCGTCAATAACTTTTATTCGTTCAAGCCCATGGGCATTTCCGATTTCAAAATCATTGAGATCATGGGCTGGAGTAATCTTTAGGGCACCAGTACCGAATTCTTTGTCTACATATTTATCTAAAATAACTGGTATAGGTTTGTTGAGGACTGGTAAAAGCACATGCAAGCCAGAGAGGTTTTTATACCGTTCATCTTCCGGGTTCACTGCCACTGCAGTATCGCCTAAAAGTGTTTCAGGCCGGGTAGTGGCTACAGTCAGGGAGCCTTTTTGGTTTTCAAAGGGATACCTGATATAATAGAGGAAGCTATCTGTATCTTCATGTTCTACCTCAATGTCAGCCAGTGCTGTATGGCACCGGGGACACCAGTTTATGATATAGTCTCCCTGGTAGATTAAGTTTTCTTCATACAAACCAACAAAAACCTCTCTCACAGCCCTGGAAAGTCCCTCATCCATTGTAAATCTCTCGCGACTCCAGTCACAGGAACTTCCCAATCTTTTAAGCTGATTGATAATTATTCCCCCATATTTTTTCCGCCATTCCCACACCAATTCAATGAATTGTTCCCGACCAATTTGATGGCGATCAGTTTTTTTTAAGATTAGGTCTTTTTCCACAACATTTTGGGTAGCAATACCTGCGTGGTCTGTACCGGGTTGCCATAGAACATTGTATCCTTTCATTCGTTTGTATCTGGCTAAAATATCCTGTAGGGTATTGTTGAGGGCATGGCCCATGTGGAGGCTTCCAGTGACATTTGGGGGAGGAATGACAATAGAAAAGGGGGATTTGTCTGATCTTGCATTGGCCTTAAATAGATCATTTTCTTCCCAATACTTATACCATCTCCCTTCTACTTCCTTAGGGTTGTAAGTTTTGGCCAAGACATCTTTTTCCATCAAATAGCGCTCCTTTGTATTGCTCTATTGGCGTTACGTAAAATAAATAGAAAGGAATAATTTAAATGGGCACAATGACATTCACGGTTTCCTCGGTTATTTGCCCTTGTGCCCACGTCAAACAAAATTGATGTGTATTAATCTTCTGACATAATACGCTTTTTTAACGCATCTATTTCCTCCTTGATAATTTTTTCAGCAACCTCAGGTATAACTTCTCTGGCAACCTTTTCTATGACATCGCTTGCTACCTTTGTTAAGATGGCTTCAATCTTTTCTTCGGAGATTGATGGAATTTCCTCTTTAACTACCTCTTCACCCAGTTCTTCTTCAGCAACCTCTTCCTCTTTAACTGCCTCCTCCAATAATGGCTCCTCTAATCTTTCTGTCTCCTGTTCAGAGACTTTCTCTTCAAGTTCCTCATCGAGTTTGATCTCCTCTTCTTCGATAGAGGGTTCTGCTTCCTCTTCAAGTTCTTCTATAGGCTTTTCCTCTTTGACCGGTTCTAGCTCTTCAAACCCCTCAATTTCCTCATCCAGTTTAATTTCTTCTTCTTCAACAAAGGGTTCTGCTTCCTCCTTAAAAACACCTTCAGCAGGCTTTTCCAAGATAGTTGTCTCTTCGTCGCTTACATTTTCCTCAACAGATTCATCGGCCATTTCCTTCGTCTCGCCCGCTTCTGATACCACATCCTCTACGATGTCTTTCTCCTCTTCAGCTATCGCCTCTTCTCCTTCTTCCTCTTCATCCAATAAAAGACCTTCCAAACCTTCTATATCTTCATCCAGTGATTCGGGTACATGGCCTTCTTCGACTACATCAACCAGATCGATAATTTCTTCCTCGTTTTCAGTTTTTTTCTCTTTTGATTCTTCGTCTTCATCTAAAAGATCTTCATCGAATTCAAAATCAAGGAGATCTTCATCCCCAATGTCATTTTTATCTTTTATGTCATCCTTATCTCTGGCCATGACTATCCCCCTATTATGTTTATCTAATTAAAAACTTGGTACATTTTATTGTTAACATATAATAGTCAATAGTGTCAAGGTCTTTGAAATTTTGAAAGTTTTCCATTTGAAATGTGGAATACATGCTTATAATTATTCATCTGCATTCATAGCTCGCTTAAAAATCGACATGCTTTCGCCTTCGAGATATGAAAAACTAGCCTAAGGAACCTTTTTACAAATATCAATAATAAATGACAAATTTTATATCTTTGTCAGGTTATAGCGGGCAACTGGAATAACACTATCTGCAATCTCTCTCCTTAATGCAATGGTATTTATTGGAGTGAAACGTGCGAATTTTTTTAGGCCCATTAACTGTGTCCTGAGTTCTTCTCCTTCAGAGATAGCAGCAAAAACCTGTTTTGTCATTATATCCACCCGCTGAAATGAATCATTAATGTAAACACGAGTAGCAGCGATGTGTATTTTGGATTTTTCTTCGCCATCTTTTTGAAATTTTTTTCTCGCCCTCAGAAGAGCGCTTTCCATGGCAAAGATCTCTATGATAATATCGGCTATTAAGGCGACGACTTCTTGCTCGTTTGCGAGCTTGTCCATATATTTCTTGGTTGCCGCACCAGCAGCCAGAAGCCCCATTTTCTTTGCATGAGCAACCATTTTTTGCTCTTTTTCAAGAAGACCCTCTTCCTCACTCATCGATGGCCGATAGCTCATCAGATCTTCCATTACTGCTTTAACCGCATCAAGAAGAGGGAGCTCTCCCTTCATGGAGGCCTTCATTAATCTGTCTACAATGAGCAGCCGGTTTATCTCATTAGTACCCTCCCAAATCCGGTTAATCCTGGAATCTCTATAGGCGCTTTCTATCAGGTTATCTTGAATATACCCGTACCCACCCATAATCTGGACGCATTCATCTACGGTATAATCTAATACCTCTGAGCCAAATACCTTGTTTATAGAGCACTCTAATGCGTATTTCCTGAGAGCCTCCCCAGTCTTTTTGCCTGCATTCTCACTCGAGGGATCAATCCCTTGCAGCGCTAAATCAAGGAGACCTGCGATGCGATAGCCTATACTCTCGTTTACATAAATTTTGATGACCATTTCTGCTATCTTGTGTTTTATCAGGCCGAATTGGCTGATAGGCCTTCCAAATTGAATTCTTGTTTTTGCATACTTAATAGCATCTGCAATTAAAAACTTACATACCCCAACAGTGGCTGCCCCTAATTTATACCTGCCTATATTCAAGGTATTAAGGGCGACAATGTGACCTCTGCCAACCTCTCCAAGCACATTTTCCACGGGGACCTTTACATCTTGAAAGATAATAGACCTTGTAGAACCCCCATGCATACCCATCTTTTTTTCTTCTTCATCAACTGAGATACCATCCCATTTCCTCTCTATAATGAAACCTGTAAATTGCGTGCCATCTACCTGTGCATAGGTCAATATTAAATCGCAAAAGCCTGCATTTGATATAAATTGTTTCTGTCCATTCACGATATAGTATTTACCATCTTCTGACAAAACCGCTGTGGTTTCTGCAGTAAGGGCATCGGATCCGTGGGCAGATTCTGTCAGTGCATAAGCGCCTATCATCTCTCCAGATGCAAGTTTAGGTAAATATTTTTTCTTCTGCTCAGGTGTGCCAAAAAAAACAATTGGGAGGCTTCCTATTCCTGTTTGAACGCCATAGGCCAGGAGAAATCCTCCTATGCCCTGATTAATTTTTTCTGTAACAAGAACAGAACTAACCTTGTCGAGCTCTGATCCACCGTATATTTCCGGCATATCTGTAGAAAGCAATCCAAGCTCGCCCGCGCTTCTTAATAAACTCTTTAACAACTCCTCGTTCAATTCTTCAAGTTCATCTCTTCTTGGCGCCAATTCACCTAAGCCAAATTCTTCGGCAGACTTGGCAATTAGTCTTTGTTCATTTGTAAAATCTTCAGGTGTAAACACCTCCTCTGGCAGGGCATCCGTGATTAAGAATTCCCCGCCCTTAAAAAGCTTTAATTCTGCCATTTTTTCACTCCTCTTTAATTAATAATCCTCTATCTCAAATATGGCAGCGGCGCCCATGCCAAACCCGATGCACATAGAGACAAGTCCCCACCGAAGCTTTCTACTCTGCATTTCATAGATAAGCTGGGTGGTCAATTTTGCTCCGGTGCACCCTAAAGGATGGCCTAATGCAATAGCGCCACCATTCACGTT
>QMLT01000087.1 GCA_003646875.1 Deltaproteobacteria bacterium | reverse complement strand
CGCTAGCCGTCAGTCGGGATAGTCCGGCAGGTGGGAATAAAAATCTATTAAATAATTGTTCGTGATAATTAGGGATAATTTGTGGCTCCTAAGAAACTTGAAGCTCATTAAGAGGCTCTATGTTAAGTTGAAAGCCCAATTGTTTGGCCTTTCTGATCATATTATTGATAACACGTTCTTTGTATTTTTGTTCATAATAAAGTGGGCCGGGATCTTGATAGATTCCGCCATTTTTCCAGAGGTGATAAAAAATTCGTGCCAGCTTGTGGGCGGTAGCGGTAATTGCTTCTGGGGCGCCCAACCGAGCACACATACGACGATAGTAGCCCCCAAGGGCGCTTGAACTATAGGTGAGGCTCTGAGCTGACATTCGGAAAGCGCTTGTAGCACGGTTGATAACCTTTCTTGTTTTGCTGCTCTTGATTTTCCCTCCTGTAATGCGATTGTTGGGAGACAGACCAAGCCAGGAGCAAAAGTGTTTTTCTGTGTGAAAGGCGGCAGGATCAAGGCCCACCTCGGAGAGGATGGTGTGCACAGAGACCGCATCCAGTCCATCGATCTGGGTAAAGTCAACGCCGCTGATCCTGTATAAATGGGTGCGTAGATCAAAATGAGGGGCATTGCCTTTTGGTGTTTTATTGCTCTTTGTGGAGGCTGGAAGGGGATTAGATTCAAGGTCTATTTTGGAATCTAATTGAGTTAAATATTGCTCGATCTGCTGATCGCAGGCCTGGATCTTTTGCTGATAGACATCATAGAGTTCAACGGCTTGTTGCAAGGCAAAGAGGTGTTCTTTTCGATAATCTCCCTCTAGTGCCTTGGCTATCTGCTCGGTGCTGCTCTTAATACGAGGGTCTCTCATGTGAGCCAATGTTACCAGGTCGCGCTCACCGGCCAGTATAGCTCTGATTATGCGCATTCCGGTCAATCCGGTAATGTCACTGATCACCTTGTGCAATTGGATATTCATCTCGGTGAGGGCCTTTTGCATATGCTGCACATGGGAAGAGGCATAGCGAATAAGGGTATCTCGATGTCGCCAGAAGCTACGCAGTACACAAATAGAGTCTTCGGGCCGGAAGGAACCGGACAAAAGTCCGTAGGTATGCAAACGTTGGAGCCATTGACAGTCCGATACGTCGGTTTTACGCCCAGGGACATTCTTCACATGTCTTGCGTTGACCAGTTTGACCTCGAAGCCGTGGCTTTCAAGGATCTGAAATATGGGAATCCAATAGACACCGGTCGATTCCATAACCACCGTTTGGATACTGCATTTTTTCAGCCAATCAGCCATGGCATGCAGATCAGCGGTAAAGCATTTGAAACTGCGCACAGGTTCTTCATCTCGGTCTTTGGGTACCGCGACCCAGTGTTCTTCGGAGCCCACATCGATGCCGGCTGCGTTTGGATTAATGACACCAAAGGAATCGCCCTGCTTTTTTTTAGAATGTTTTTTTCGTTGCGTTTGATTTTCCTTGTTAATATGCTTGCTCATTGTACTATCTCCTTGCTAGGGTTCATAGATGGCTGCGCTCTGGCCCGGGTCGGTTTTTCTTTGCAGTCTCCTAAACGGGATCGTGCACCGCGAAATATCGCAGGTCACGTCGCCAATGTTACAACCGAATACGCCCGGAACCATGCTGAGTAACGGGTCCAGTGACACCATTGTAGTATCGGCCTTGACTGCCAGATTGCAGTATATCTCTTTATGGTGCCTTTATATCGTAAAGGGCGATTTCCTAGCAAGTTTCTTTCATATATAACCCTGATGCGAAGCGTCTGGGTCATTTGCTGAGTAGTTACCATTATTTTAATATTCCTTGAATTGCCTCAAGTGAACTAAAATACCTAAGGTTAAAAATCCGAAAAGCCATCCGTTTTACAGCGCTATTGCGATGCTTCCGACCTTCATCTGAATCTTTGGCATATTGCATATTGTCCACCCTATCCCCTGCCCTAACTTTAGCTCACTTTAGGCATTTCAGACACTTTAGTTCACTTTCTTTCTTATAACCGGATCCTCGGGTCCACTACCATGTAGAGCACGTCAGAAACAAAGGTGCCTGCCAGCACCAGAACCGCTGAAAGAAAATTAACTGTCAGGATAATTGGATAATCCCGGGCCAGAATGGCCTCATATGCCATCCTGCCCATGCCTGGCCATGAGAAAATGGATTCAATGATTACAGAGCCGCCAATCAGACCCGGCAAAATCAGGCCAAACATAGTCACAAAGGGCAAAAGAGCGTTACGCAAGGCATGTTTGTAGTGGACGGCCTCTGGCGGGAGACCCTTGGCCTTGGCAGTTCGCACATAATCCTGTCCTTCTACCTCAAGCATCTGGCTGCGCACATACCTGGAAAGAACCGCAATCCCACCAGTAGCGCCCAGCACAGACGGGATCAATAAATGCCAGATTCTGTCCATGACAAGATGAGGCAAAGAAGCAGACCCGAGACCAAAGGTTTCCATGCCAATTACCGGCACATGAAAGTGGCTGACCACAAAAATAATCAGAATATAGGCAAAAAAGAAGCCGGGAATAGATATTAATAGATACGAAAAAAACGTGGCGCTTCGATCATAAAATCCTCCCCTGAATAGCGCTGAACGGATACCAATCGGAAACGACAAAGTCCAGGTGAGTATAGTGCCCACAATAAAAAGAGGAAGGCTATTCAGAAATCGCTCCCATATTTTTTTGAGTACCGACTGGTTATCTTTCCAGGAAACCGTTTTTCCTGTGAAGAGGTCTCTATAAAAAAGAAAATATTGCTTGTAAAGGGGCTTATCTAAATGAAACTCTTTCCGAAATCGCTCCACCATCTCCGGGGTAAACCTGGGATTCAGTGGATCAACCTGGCTGGGCTTGCCGGGAGCAAGATGAATGATCAAAAAAGAGACCACTGAAACAAAAAAAAGAGTAATAATCTTTTGTATGATACTCCGACCAATAAATGAGAACATAGTTAAGATCTTAAGTTTGTTGAGTCTATTGGGTTTAAAACAATTTTATTGCATTTAATAACACAATAAACATAATCACCCATCCATCGCGAAGTTGGGCGCAGCCGAAAGTTTTATCCACTTGTTGAAATGAAACGTATAGCCGCCTGTTTTGGTAGGCGTGATCTTTTTATAGATTGTATTCCCTTTTGAATCTATTTCCTTTATTACTATTCTTTTATCTAACACAGCCGTCCACCTGGTAACGTAAAGAAACGTATAGGGCTGCTCCGTTGCGATGATTTCGTGAAGTCGGTGGCAGTATTCTACCTGTTTTTCATGATTATATTCCTGCCTGATCTTGATGATGAGATCATCAGCCTCTTTATTTTTAAAACCCACAAAATTAAGCTGATAAGGGTTGGCCTGACTCGAGTGCCATATCTGATAAAGATCAGGTTCGATCCCCATGCTCCAGCTCAGGATCAGGGCGTCAAAGTCGGCCTTATCCACACGCTCCTGAATAAACACTGTCCATTCAAGTAGATCGGTGCGCACATCAATGCCGATCTGTTTCCATCCGTCCTGAGCAATGGTTAAGATAGCCTTTCTGAGGTCATTTCCGCTGTTGGTGATGAGGGTAAATTGAAACCTCTTGCCGTCCTTCTCAAGCCATCCTTCCTTGTTTCGTTTCCAGCCCACTTTTTCAAGGAGGCTCAGCGCACCTTCAGGATCATAAGGAACTGGCTTAATCCTATGATTATAATAATCGGTCTGTTTTGCAAATGGGCCGGTAATACGTTCCCCCTGACCATAGAGAACATATTTTATAATCTTATCCACATCAATGGCCATACTCAGGGCCATTCGGACCCGAGGATCATCAAAGGGTTTTCGCCTCATGTTATAGCCGATGTAGGTGTAACCAAAAGACGGACCAGAAAAGCTCTGATACTGTGGATCCCTTTTTAGGCGCTCAACCTGATGAGGCTGAACGCCGTAACTGTCAACAGTGCCCGCATAAAACTCCATCTCCTGGGTCAGAAGATCAGGAATGACCCGATAGATATAGCGTTTGTAATTTGGGGGACCCTCCCAATACTCATCAAATCTATCCAGGATGATGTATTGATCCGATTTCCACTCTCTGAACACAAAGGGACCGCATCCAATGGGGTGGCGATTAAAGCTGCTCTGTCGCAAGGAAAATTTATTCGGATCTTTTCCAGTTCTTTTAGCCTCATCTCTTAGGGCCTTATCATTTAAAAGATGCTCCGGGAGTATTCCCATTGCCCATGTGCCAAGGGCTGGCGAATAAAGTCGTTTATAAATAATGCGCACAGTCAGGGGATCAATTACCTCCACACGCTTGACTGGCTCATAATCTGCTACCCGTGGAGAGAGGTTCTTTGGATTTATAATCGCCTCATAGGTGAATTTTACATCGTGTGCATCAAGAATGTGGCCATCATGAAATTTTACATCGGGGCGTAACGTAAAGACTATAATTGGATTATGTTCGGTAGAGGGAAGGATCTCCTGCGCATATTTAGCCCTTTTTTTCTGCCCAACTTCCTGATCAAATCTTAAGTAAGACTCCCCATTAAAGGAGCTAAAATAGTGTTTCCCCAAAATAGTTGAGAGGTTGTTAAAGAGATCCTGATCTACCTTATGTAAGAGCATTTTAATCCTGGCCGGCGCCATGACCCGAACCCTTACCTCTTTCTTTTGCTGATCTCGTTCTGTATTTTTCTCATATCTCGTTACTAAAGATTCGCTGGCTGGAATGATAGAGATATCTCTAATATTATCCAAAGATGACTTAGTCTCTTTACTGATTTTCAGATCCCCGGCCTTAGCCTTTCTGAGAAGCTCAATCACTTCCTTTGCTCTTAGCCTTCCATAACCATGTATATCAATCTTCTCGTTTACATAAAAAAAGGCCTCTTCATATATCTGCCAGGAAGTGGCAAGGCGTCCTCTGAAGTTGAGGTTTTCATCTCTGTCAATAAGTCCTTCAAAAACCATAGATTCAATTTGACTGCTGGCGGAATCTGCTGACAGGACTGGATTGAGGGTGCTGGCGTCACCTATGGATGCTGTAATGTATTCGTTAAGGCGTTCGGGATTGCCCCTTGATTGCTCCTCATAGGTGGGTACCCAGAAATAGGACTGGAGCAAAAATAATATGATTAATATTGGGGTAAATATGAGAACTCTACGGATTGTCATAGGCTTAGTTCGGTTTAGCTTATTGTAACAGTATATATCATAGCCATACTAATATAATTTTCTGAAACGGCGCCTGAGATGAAAGTAGCATAAGCAATTGATCAATTAGTGTCAATTCGTTTAAATGCCTTAACAATAACAGAGGGTTGAAGCGGGTATGTTATAAGCGCTAAGTTATTTGTAAACAGGTTGCATCTATGCTGCAAGATCAGGTTTCAAAAGATGAACGTCTTGCATCGAACATTGGTTGTGCCGATTTATTGAGCAGATACAAAAAAGGCCCCATCTGTAAAAGATAAGGCCCTAATTTTGTATACTAACAATTTTATGTTCGTTTCCAGATTTGAGACAGCAACTTCTCGAATTTAGGATCTCGCTATCGAATCTACTGAAAGCAGCGGCCTATACCTTTCTCCTTTTGTAAACCAAAACCAGGAAGATAAGCGGCATGAAAATCAGCAAAATCCCATATAAAGTAACTGCCAGGCCTAAATGCAATGCCGCATAGCTGAAAGCCACCAGGGGCAGAAGAGCCATCCGAACAGCTACCTTTACAGTCTTGTGTTTGGCGATAAAATCTGCCACAGGAGGTGAATATCTGTAATAGGCCTTAACAAACATATGCCCAATCGTAGAGTTCAAGAGATATGCATCTCGAAAATTCCTCAGGATTTTAACATGCCGCTCCATGGGTGATCCATAGGTGGCTGTGGCAATAAAGCAGCCTCCCACACTCTCAGGAGAAACAGCGCTGAAGTCTCCCATTGGTCGAGGTGGGCTATCATCAGAGTCGGCAATTGCCACCTGGGGTGTAAAGATCCACTTTTTCATCCATCTCTTTCCCTTACTCAAAAAACGGGCAAACATATTTTGAGGATTTGAGATGCTGGCTGTTTGTACACTTTCTCTGAATCTGAGAAAGAGATTAGGTTTCTTTGCCTTAACCCAGTAGCCCTCATATTTTTCCATCAGGGTAGTATCAGAATAGTATGCGCCGCTTTCCCACCTCCATAAACGCTTGTCAATATAGTCGTTGGGATCGGTTAATTCAGTGATGGCTGCGGGACCAAATACAATGCTGCCGTCATTGGGGTTATACTCAATTACCTGAACATCATCCCAATTATAGTTTGCGGCATTTGGGCATCCGATCATGTTCCAGCCATTTCCATTGCTTGAGTTATAGAGTAGTTTAATCTCGATATCATCCGTTAGACTAACAGGGATACCATTGACTGTTATGGGAAGCCCATCCCTTGCAAGAAACCAGTAGGACTTTCCGGGCTCAATCTTTAGGCTGCTCCCATATTCTACATACCCTCCACTGCCGTTAGTGGGATCATAAGTTCCTATCCTGAAGTACTTTTTGTCATAGGTAATATCAAACACACTTGAGGACGTGGGATTATCTGGCCACTGGACAAAGGATATCATCTTAAAATCTGCCTCTTCTGTTCCAGAGTCAATCTCTACAGAGCTGTCTGCCTCTGAGGCGCCTATCTTGAAGCTGTATTCTTCAGACCAGGATATTTCTCCACTTCCTGAGTCTTTATAGCCAACCTTCCAGACATATTTCATGCCTGAGCTAAGGCCTGAGACCTCATGATGAGTGAGATCGTCTGGCGCTACTACAGTAGTGTTAAAGGATTCATCATAATCGGACCTATAGTATACACTGTCTGCCCTTCTAACCAGCCAGTAAGATTCTGTATGGGTATCAGAATCAGGGTCTGAAAATTCGCTTGTACTGAGGGTCACTGTCCCTTCTTCAAGT
>QMLT01000086.1 GCA_003646875.1 Deltaproteobacteria bacterium | reverse complement strand
TTATGAAATCCAAAATTTCGACTGCTGTTAGTCAAATCCCTCTTTCCGGTATTCGAGAAATGTGGCAACGAGCTGCACAGTATGACAGCTACATTTCCCTGGGGATCGGTGAGCCAGACTTTAACACTCCCAAAGAGATATGCAATCAGGCGCTACAGGATGCGCTCCAGGGTGCGACCCATTATACTCAATCGCAGGGAGATGCTGAATTGCTAAAAGCAATTCAGATGTATCTGCATGAGCGCCTAAACGAGGATTTCTCACTCCGCCAGATTGTCGTGACAACTGGAGGTGTTGGTGGCTTGACATCATTCTTCCGCACTGTGCTAAATCCTGGGGATGAAGTCCTCATACCAGATCCTTATTTTCCACCATATCGACATCATATTGAATGGGTTGGTGGAAAGGCTGTGCAGGTGAAAACCTGTTTTGAAAATTACTTTTTGCCAACTCCCCAAGCCCTGGAAGCAGCAATCACCCCGCAAACCAAAGCATTGCTGCTGAATTCGCCAAACAACCCAACCGGAGCTGTTATCCCTGCCGAGATCCTGGATGACATTGCCCGAATAGCGGTAGAAAAAGATTTATTAGTGTTAAGTGATGAAGTTTACGAAAGACTCCTTTTTGACAGTCAGACTCACGAATCTATCCGGACACGACCAGGCATGAGAGAACGAACAGTTGTGGTTCACTCCTTTTCCAAATCCTTTGCTATGACTGGTTGGCGTATAGGATATGCTTTTGGGCCGGAATGGCTCATTGAGTCTATGATCAAAGTGGTAAGTTCGACTACATCCTGTGCCCCATCAGTTTCCCAGCGCGCTGCCTTGGCTGCTCTGCGGTTAGATCCAGAAGTCATCAATGCCATGGTCAAAGAATTTAAAAGGCGTCGCGATCATGCATACGAAGCGCTGCATAAGCTCCCAGGTGTGAAGGTTCACAAGCCTAAAGGAACCTTTTATATATTCCCGGATATCAGCCAAATCACACAAGACAGTCGTCAGTTTGCTCTGGATTTGTTGGAGAAGAAACAGGTCGTGGTCGTTCCAGGAGAGGCATTTGGGCCTTCTGGAAAAGGGTGCTTACGCATAGCGCTGACGGTCAATCAGAAGATTTTGAAAGAAGCCCTTGAGCGTATACAACATTTTATAAATACCCTTTTTTGAGCTATCTCTCTAAATCAAACTTTAGCATCTTTGCTTCTGCAAGAAATTGGCGATGGTTCTGCTAAAACGAATCCTTCCTTTATCACAACTTGAATGTTAATATTTAACTAATACATTTTTTGTACACAAGTTCAACGTTTCCCGATAAAATGGGGATTGAAATTCTAAACTGTGAACCACGCCTGTCATCCGTCGGTCAGGCTTGCATCTGTCAGCCTGGATAGTTACATTTTTTATGTATTTCTGTTTCTAAATGGTGGCCTATTTAACCAAGTGAGAGCTACAATACTAATAATACTTCAAGATAGGGTAGCTAACCCATTTAAACAACATTTAAAATAAGAGAGATATGAAATATCATGCAAAGATTATTGATCGTTTCAAATAGATTGCCGATTACCACTGAAAAAAGGAAAAATGCTCTGCACCTTACTCAAAGTACAGGTGGTTTGGCTACAGGCTTAGGCTCATTCTATAAATCATACAACAGCATTTGGATAGGATGGCCTGGAATTACATCGGATAAAACGAATGAGATGGAAAGAAAAAATATTGAGATGGAGTTGATGTCTAAGCTTAACTGCTATCCTGTTTTCCTGTCACAAAATGATATTGAAAAATACTATCACGGCTTTAGTAATAAGACCCTCTGGCCGCTTTTCCACTATTTCACTCAATATGTAATACATAAAAAAAGTTACTGGGAGGCCTATAGGCGAGTAAATGAGCTCTTCAGTGAGGTAATTTTTAAGATTGCGAAAAAAGATGATTTTATTTGGATACACGATTATCATCTAATGCTACTTCCCAAACTTATAAGGGAGAGATTACCTGATGCAACAATAGGCTTTTTCCATCATATACCCTTTCCTTCTTTTGAGATATTTCGTTTGCTCCCCTGGCGTAAGGAAATCTTAGAAGGTACATTAGGGGCAGACCTTATCGGTTTTCACATCGATGATTATACACGCCATTTTCTTATTAGTGTACATCGTTTATTAGGTTATGAATATACCCTGGGACAAATACAGGCCGATGATCGCATAATAAGGGTAGATACATTTCCAATGGGAATAGCCTTTGACCATTTTTCAAAGGCTATTCAAGATCCAAAGGTAAAAAGGGAGATAACCAGGTTCCGAAGAAAGCTTCCAGAGCACAAGGTCATTTTATCAGTAGACCGTTTAGACTATACCAAAGGAATTCCTGATCGCTTGAAGGCATTTAATACCTTCCTGGAAAGAAACAAAGCCTATAAGGAAAAGGTTATTTTTCTCCTGGTTGCAGTTCCTTCCCGAATTCAGGTAGCGCACTATAGGTTGCTAAAGAAGCAGATAGATGAACTTGTAGGTCAGATCAATGGAAAATATGGCACTATTGGTTGGACCCCTATTTGGTACCTATACCGCTCTTTACCTTTCCATAGTCTTACCGCCCTTTATAGTATTGCTGATATTTGTCTTGTCACTCCTCTCAGAGACGGAATGAATCTCATAGCAAAGGAATACATTGCAACTAAGACAGATGGCAAGGGAGTTTTAATCCTTAGCGAGATGGCTGGAGCTGCAAAAGAGTTAGGAGAGACAATCATAGTAAACCCTAATAACAGGGAAGAAATGGTAGAGGCATTGTCAAAGGCCTTAATCATGCCAGAAGAAGAACAGATAGAACGTAATAGAATGATGCGGAAACGGATTCAGCGCTATAATGTGGTACGATGGAAAGAAGAATTTATAGATAGATTAGTTTACGCCAAAAAACTTCAGAAAGACTTGCATGCAAGGATACTAAGCCCCGATATGAAAATGAAGTTATTGAGCGATTATCATACCGCTCAAAGACGACTTTTGCTCTTGGATTATGATGGAACCCTTATTCCATTTTTTGAAAAACCTGGAGAAGCAAGGCCTGGAGATCACCTTTTACAACTGCTTGAAAGGCTTGCCGTAAATCCCAAAAATGAAGCGGTACTCCTCAGTGGTAGAGATAAAAACACCTTAGAGAGATGGTTTGGCACGTTAAGTCTGGGTCTTGTCGCTGAACATGGTATATGGATAAAAGAGAAGGGGTGGGAAATGATAGAACCTCTTACAAATGATTGGAAGGCGCAGATACGCCCTATACTTGAGATATATATGGATAGAACGCCAGGCGCTTTTATTGAGGAGAAAGAGTTTTCCCTTGTATGGCACTATCGAAAAGCCAGCTCCGACCTAAGTAACACAAGGATGAGAGAATTGACAGATGAACTTATAAACCTAACTGCCAATCTTAATCTTCAGATATTGGAGGGAAGTAAGGTAGTTGAGGTCAAAAATAGCGGCATAAATAAAGGCCGAGCAGCGCTGCGGTGGATTGCGAGAGAACAATGGGATTTTATCCTGGCAATAGGCGATGACCGGACCGATGAGGACATGTTCGAAGTTCTTCCTGAGAAAGCTTATTCTCTTAAGGTTGGCTTAAGCTCCTCTCTGGCTAGGTTCAATATGAAATACCAAGGAGACGTTCTTTTATTATTAGAAGAATTAATTTTAGGTAGTTAAGATAATGCGTGGTTTAAGGGACTATGTGTAATGCTCTCGACTGTTTCATTGTGATCTCAACACAAAATTCTAAAATTAGACTTCATGTTCTTCAAATATAGCGGCAGCTCCAATATGGGCGCCATTAGGCCACAGGCTTGATTGGACGATAGAGATATCTTTATGGTGTGAAAACATTGCACCGATTTGGATGACTTCCTCGATATGAGGACGCATATGTTTCATTCCGTAAACTCCAAATTTTCCCATGTAGACAATTTTTTCAATCCATCCATTTCGATTCAGGGTATTGGCCCAACCTAAACCTATTCCTTCTCCAACCTCTTTATACAACTGAAGCGCCCATGGTCTACCCTTGTCTGCTTCTTGATCTAAGAATCTACATGGGTCCATGCCAGAGGGAATCTGATCACCGAAAAGTTGCTTTACCCGTCTCCTTATTGCCCCTCCAGAATAACGTGCCTCATTGCAGCCAAACTTCCCGCATCCACAAAGGGGGCCTTGAAGCCCAAAATTCACCATATGCCCGGGTTCTCCAGGGATAACCACTTCTTTAGCTCCTGGAATTCGGATGATAGTGCATCCTCCCAGACCAGTGCTAATGGTATCTATAATTCCACATCTTACTCCTTGTAATTCACCTTCTTTAAGTTCCCCTATGCCAGCGGCCTCGAGATCATTTGTAACCCAACATTTGATCCCAAAGGCATTTTGTGACCATTCCTTGAGATTTATAGTATCCAGCCAGTGCAAATTAGGGCTTTGAATGATTGTTTCATTATTTTGGACAACACCCGCAATAGCTATTCCCATGCCATCATATTTTTTTAGTCCACCATGGGCGACTTTTAAGATTTGGCCCTTAAGTCCATCTATAGAAGTGGGAGAATGAAAGGTTTTTAAAAGGATAACCTTCCCATTTTTTACTGAGGCATATGCAAACTTATCGCCGCCACCGTCAATAGTAAAGACCTTCGCCATCTTAACCTCTCCTTTCAAATATAGGAATAAAATTTCATTATCCAAAAAGATTACTTTTTACCCCAGATTTTGCAGTAGCAAAATGGTAATTGCTCAAAGTCCTGTGGAAATTTATTACTTTTATATGAAAGTGCCTAAAGTGAACTAAAGGGCCTAAAATTAACTCGTTTACTACTTAACCATTTGACCACTCAACTACTTTCATCCTTCGTTGCGGCCGAAAGGTTATGCGTGTTCATTGGTGCTGCCTACTATCCCCAGTTCTTCGTCGCTTATAATATGGGCTGCAAGATCAATACAATTTTGAAGCGCCATCTGCAGGTTGAACAATATACTCTCCTGTAAATCCAGATCAGTAAGAAATTTATCCAGACTTATTTCCCTCTTTTCCTTTATTCGGCGGAGATGATGTTCTAACTTACAGGCTTTCGCTAAAATGACATCCTTATCAATCACTGCGTTTCTCTGTATATTTTGCGGGTAAAACCTTTTTTCATAATGTTCTTGTAATAGGCAAAGTCTGCGATCATGGCAAAGGCAATCATTTTAAAACGGGCAAGCAGGTCTGGGTTTTGATTGAGTATGCATTGGCCATATTTGTAAATCTGAGCAAGGATATCTTCGCCAGCAGAATTCATAATAATTAGATGCAAGTCTTTGCGGAGGATACGACTCAGCTCGATTGTGTATTGTCTTATTAGCTCATTTTGATGAGAGATATTATCTTGATCGATGAGAATGGCCAAATCAATGTCGCTGCCCGTTTGCTGCCGGCCCTTGGCGTAGGAACCAAAAATGTAAACAGCTATCACTTCGCTCCGGTCAATAAAATAAGAGATATTTTTTCAATAAGTTTGGATTCCATCTCTTATTTCCTTTATTGCCGCTTCTTATTCCTCAATGCCACCACTTACATTTTTCTCTTTGAGCAAAATATCCACAAAATCATTTACTTCCCCAAGTAAATCAGACGGAAGTTGACTTATTCTTTGTATAAGCAAACAATCGACTTATTTGGCCATCTCTCAAACCTTTATTTAAAAAGATATTATCATAGAAGTTGTTCAAAGTAAGGCTTATGAACACCAACGAGGGTTCCTTTTCCCCTGGTTTTCGGTGATCCTTTTTCTGAATACCGCGGTTCTGAATTTCGCATGAACTGGCTTGAGATCCCATAGGAGAGGATTGCAAAGAGGTTAGGGAAAGCAAGAGAGACGATTCGTAATCATTTGGCCAAAATGCCAGAATTGCCAAATCAGCCAAAAGTTGATTTATCGAAATAGTAGGTAAGTAAGAAAAGAGGAGAATTGCTAGCCACCTTCTTGTTTTTCTATATTTCTTATCTTTTCTTTTACCCATGAGCGAACCAGTTGGGCTCTGTCAATGCCTGTGTGCTTGGATTCTCTGTCAATTATTCTAACGTCCGCGGGTTCAAGGCGCAATTGGATCAACTTTTTGGGTGGACGCACGAATTTCAGATTTCCTTCTTGCCACCCTTCAAAGTCTTCTGGCTCATTTTTTTCCCAAAACTTCTCCAGTTCTTCATCATTCATATGCGGAATATCTGATAATTTTTTTGCAGGTTTCATTAATTAATCCCTCTTCTCTTATTATATATTTTTCTCTGCTTTTTATTCATATCCCTGGCTGTAATTATTTTAATGACATTGGTTCCTGGTTTAAAGCCCAGTTTGGAAGTTTCTTCTGGAGACAACACCCTAACCAATATCAAAAGGTATCTACCAGAAAAAGCTTTGCCATAAATAAAGTAACAATCCCGATGAGCAATGGAAAAAGCATATGGATCATCATAAATGGCTTCTTCAATTTCCCAAACTTCGATATTGTGTTTTTTTAAAAGCTTTTCTTTTACCCCTAATGAGATTGTAATTTCACATTGAAAAGCCTTTTCTAGGCCCATACTCTACTCTTCGAATAATTAGTAATATCTTAGAGAATCTAATAACACCTGTCAACTGCAAAAAATTCTCCCCCCTCACCTTAATCCCCTCCCACAAAGGGAGGGGAAATGGGACTTTTTACGAGAACATCAATTATCAGTTTGTAAATTTCTGCTGTCGATTATTCTAACGTCCCCAGTTTCAAGGCGCAATTGGATCAGGTTTTTAAAATTGGAAGAGTCCTTGAAAGTAAGTTAGGCGACCAGAAGCTTAAGGCGATTGTTCTTCAGCCCTTAACTATTTATCACGGATGGTGGTAACTTCTCAATAAGTTGGGGCAGCAGCTTAAAAATGCTGCATTTAAGGAGCATGGGTATGTCTTTTTTTGTCTCATGCCCTATAACTGATGCACAGGCAGACCCCCATAAATC
>QMLT01000085.1 GCA_003646875.1 Deltaproteobacteria bacterium | reverse complement strand
TTTCAATACCTTACAAGATATCGCGTATGTTACAAAGGTAATCAGAAAGATTGCTGAAAAATAAATCACTCAATATGATCAGGGGCATAAGAACTATTGTTGTTGCCTCTTTTCCTTTAAGGCTGCAAGGACCTTCTCGGGTGTTATGGGGAGATCACTTATCCTTATCCCTATAGCATCATACACAGCGTTGGCAATGGCCGGGGCAGTTGGAACAAGCCCAGGCTCTCCAATTCCCTTGGCTCCAAATGGCCCATCCTCATCTCCTGGCTCAATCACAATTGGCTCCACAGGGACAACATCCTTTGCAGTGAGCATCTTATAATCACGAAAATTAGGATTCATAACCCTCCCTTTTTCCAGTTTTATCTCCTCTGTAAGGGCGTAACCTGCCCCGATATAGCCCGCGCCATAGATTTGACCTTTTACAAGGGTTGGGTTTATTGCCTTTCCCACGTCGTGAGCAGCAAAAAGATTGAGAATTTTTACCTTTCCGGTTTTTTCATCCACCTCTACCTCAGCGCCGGTCGTGCCAAAGGCATAGGTGAGCGAAAGATTTCCCTTCATTTCTCTATCTAGCATCTCTGTAGGCGGATCGTAAAACTCCTCAGCTACTACTACCTTGCTCTCTCCTATTCCTACATGGAGTCCACTCCTTAAAATCTGGCTTACCTCAAGCTTGAAGTAAGGATGATCAGGGGCACTTTTGGGGAAGACCATTCTGTCTTTTATATCCAGTTTTTCAGGGCTTGAAATTAGGCTGTAATCAAGGTCCGGTTCCACAAAATTGGGATCCTTCCTTTTTCTTCGCTTAAAACCACTCTTAATTAACTTAGGCATTTGTTCTACAGCCATCTCAAGGATTTGTTTCTTTACCTTCTCACAAACCCTTATCGCAGCATTGCCAGCCATGAAGGTATGGCGGCTTGCATGGGTTCCCGCATCCCACAAGCACAACCCTGTATCACCAAAGGTTAAGGAAATATCCTCGGGTCTAAATCCCAGCGCCTCCGCAACAATCTGAGAAATCACTGTGGGAGAGCCCTGTCCCTGATCCGTCCCGCTCTCCAACACATCTACATGCCCATCTTGATCTACCTTGATCATCATGCCATGGCCATCAGACAGATATACCCTTGCGCCGCCTGCAACATGAATAAGGGAGGCCATTCCAACACCTCTGTTTTTCTGCTTTTGTTTTTTATCGCCCCAGTTGAGCCGTTTCTTCACAGAGTTTATACATTCTTCAAGACCGCAAGAGGTTATTTTTAGCCTCATCGGTGTTATATCACCCGAATGATTAGAGTTGATCAGTCTGAATTCTGCCGGGTCAATACCGGCTTTTTCAGCCAGTCTATCGATTGATGTTTCAACAGCAAAGGTGGCTTGCGGATTCCCATACCCCCTCATTGCCTGGCAGTAGATATTATTGGTATATACACATGTTGCCTCAAAAGAGACGTTGGGCACGCGATAGAGTGAAGACATGGGCATTATCATAACCGATGGGGTTGTTACGCCCCAGGAGGTGTAAGCCCCATTGTCCAGAATAGCCTCCGCCTTCCTGAAGGTAAGCCTGCCTTCCTTATCACATCCTTGCTCTATGCTAAAGCGTGCAGGCTGTCTTGGTGGCAATGCACGGAATTCTTCCTCTCGAGTAAATAGTATCTTTACCGGTTTTCTGGTTTTAAGGGCGAGCTGGATACTTATAAATTCGTATATATCTGTATCCAGTTTGGTCCCGAAGCTCCCCCCTACTACTGTATTGACAACCCTCACATTTTTTCCTTTAAGGCCTATAGCAGCAAAGTACTCCGTAATCCTTTGTTTGTCATGAAAAACAACATTGGTTTGATTGTATAGCGTTAAGTTATTATTCATATCAAACTCAGCTATACATCCGCTCGTCCCCATGCAACATTGATTCACCCAGGTGGTGCTCAAATTGTCTTTTACCATATATGCCGAGCCCTTGCGACCTTGATCGATATCTCCGGCCTTAAACTTCCAGGGCATTGGTATTATGTTGCTCTTAATAGGCTTCCCCCGTGCATCCACCTCATGGACAAGGGGTGCCCCTTCCTTCATCGCCTCGATGGGATCAAAAACTCCTGGTAATTCCTCATATTCCACCTCGATCAAATCTAACGCCTCCTCTGCTATCTCCGGGCTGATGGCAGCAACGGCGGCTACCTCATCTCTAAACTGGCGAACTATATCTTTTTTAAGCACTGTCTGATCTTTTAAGAATCCGACTCGGACATCTGGAATGTTGTAGCCAGTAAGGACCGCTCTTACGCCAGGGAGCTTCTCTGCTTTGGAGGTATCAATCATTTTAATCCTTGCATGGGCATACTTGCTATAGAGTATCTTCGCATAAAGCATCCCAGGGCGTTTGAGATCATCGATATAGATAGCCCTCCCTGTTACCTTGTCAACCTCTATTGTCCTTGGAATATTTTTCCCTACATATAAAAGATCAGACATAACTTCCTCCTACCTTACGTGAGCGGTTCCAGGTTCAAGGTTCCCGCTAACGGTTACGATCATTTTTCCTGCTTGATCATTTCTGCAGCGTTCTTTATGGATTCGACAATCTGGACATAGCCAGTACAACGACAAAGGTTGCCAGCGATGCTTGCCCTGATTTCATCTTCGGTTGGATCTGGGTTATGATCCAGAAGGGCCTTTGATGACATGATCATCCCTGATGTACAGAATCCACACTGAACGCCATTGTTTTCAAGGAAGGCCTTTTGAAGTGGATGTAAGGCTCCATCTTTACTTGCTACACCCTCAATAGTGGTAACTGACTTACCCTCTACTTCAAGTATTGGGTAGATGCATGAGTTTATTGCATCCCCATCTACAATGACCGTGCATGCGCCACATTCACCTACCCCACATCCTTCCTTTGCACCGGTTAATTCGAAGTATTCCCGCAATGTCTTCAAAAGGGTCCAGTTCGGCGGCACTTCGGCCGTTACAAGATCACCGTTTAAGGTAAAAGAAACCGATACTTTTTTCATCCACGCACCTCCAGTTAACTAATGTGCCCTTTCCATAGCAACTTTCGCCATTCTCTGAACAAAGAGTTCCACCATATCCCTTCGATACCAGGCCTTTCCTCGACTACTGTCCCTGGGCTTGCATTCCTGAGCGGCAGCCTTGCCTGCCTTTTTGAGGATTTCCTCATCCACCTTGCTTCCCTTAAGAATGGCTTCAGCATTTTTTGCCCGCATAGGTGTGGGAGCCACAACCCCAAGACCGATCCTCGCTTCGGTGCAGGTTTTCATGTCATCGTCAAGACTGATCAAAACAGCCACACCCAGAATAGGCAATTCCATCGCTGCTCTTCGTGTGTGTTTCCAATAGGCAGCGCCTGTATGGGAAAGGAGCTTCGGAATAAGAAATTCCACAAGGATTTCGCCAGTTTTCAGAGAGGTTTGCCCGGGTCCGATAAAGAAATCTTCAAGCGCTATAATCCTTGCCTCTTTGGGGCCTATAACCCGAACCTCAGCGCCCAGGGCGATCAATGGAACCGCGCCATCAGCCGATGGAACTGCATTGACGATGTTTCCGCCAATGGTCGCCACATTTCGAATCTGAACAGAGCCGATATTTTCTACAGCATCAGCCAGAACAGGGAACTCATTCCTGATGACGGGAGAGAGTTCCAACATCCGATGAGTGACCATAGCGCCGATTCTGAGTTCCCCCTTTTCATAGATAATATTGTCAAGGCCCTGAAGGTGCCTGAGGGAAATCAGACACTGGGGGCTGATCTTGCCCTCCTTTATTTTGACTATGACATCTGTGCCACCAGCAATGTATTTTGCCCCTTCCCCATATTTTTCGTGAAGGGAGATGGCCTCGTTGATGGTGGTAGGCATAAGGTATTCGAAATCATTCACTTTCGTTCCCCCTTTAAATTAATTAGGACGCAGATTTTCTCCGATACCCGCAGACAACTACTTTGAAAAATGGAAATTCCTATACCATTGAATTAAGTTTGCTTATTAAGCCTATATAATCCCCTTTTCCTTGAATGTGGCCAGATCATTATCAGGATAACCAAGTACCGTAGAGTATATCTCACTGTTATGCTCCCCGAACCTGGGTGGAAAGGACAGAGTATTGTTAGAATCTTTGAGAAATGTTGTTAGAAAAGGTGGTGGCGCAAGTGTAAGCTCGAGTCCTGATTTAGGATCTTTGGATTTAAGGAGCTTTTTTTCAATTAAGGGTTCTTCAAGCACATTATGGACATCGTTGATTCTGCTAATCGGAACTCCAATTTGGTTAAACATTTTAATGAGCTCTTTGGTAGAGAAATTAGAGAATATTTCACGTATCGCCCTTGTTAAAGAGACTACATCATTAATCCTTCCCTCATTTTTTTCGTATTCCGGTTTATCTAAGCGTTGAAAGGGGGGCAAATTTACCATGGCCTTCCATTGCTTGTTATTGCCTACTGCCATATACACATAGCCATCCTTTGTTTTAAATGCGGAAACAGGCGCAAAAAATTGATGTGTATTACCTCGACGTGTTATCTTTTGATCAAAGGTTGCAGACAATGTAATTGGCACTGTAAGCCATGAGGCCGAAGATTCAAACATCGATATGTCTATCCTGGATCCTTGCCCCGTCTTTTCCCTTTTTAAGAGGGCCTTCATCAAAAGCCCATAGGCATGTTCGCTTGTACCCATATCAGACAATGGTATACCGAGATATTGCGGATCTCCATCTGGCTCACCAGTCAGATCCATAAGCCCAGACCTGGCCTCAAGAATTGGCTCATATGCAGCCTCGTTGCTGTCGGGACCGAAACCAGTCATACCTAACCAGATGATATCTGATTTAATTCCTTTTAACGTGTCATAGTCTATACCAAGCTTGCCATAATTCCTTGGGAGCTGATTAGTAGCAAAGATGTCTACCTTTAATTTTGTAATCAAATCTCTCAGGATTTCCTTGCCCTTTTCTTCTGCTAAATTAAGGGTAATCGCCTTTTTCCCGGAATTGATACAGAGATAATAGGCATTCATCCTCTCTTCTTTAAGGTAATTTTCCCCAACCATTCGGTTAGGATCACCATATATAGGATGTTCTACCCTAATAACGTTCATTCCATCTTGGGCAAGCCTATAGGTAAGGTATGGGAGTGTTGTTGCCTGTTCAAGCGAAAGAATAGTCATATCATTAAATGTTTCCATTCGTGTCTCCCTTGTTTATTTTGTTAACCACTTTTTAGATCCCTTAAAAAGGAGGAATATTCTTGGGAGAAAAATGTTTACCTACCCATATTTTGTATACTGTATACAACACATTTGTCAAGATGAAAATTGTATAAAGCAGCAAGGGTAAAAAAGGCAGATATGGTTTATCTAATAATGTTTAATAGAGAAACAGGCAGTAGGTACCGTAATTACTTACTCGAGTCTCGATTATCAAATACCCGTTTACTTTTTCTCTCAGATCTCGGGAGGTTTCCATAATCAACGATTGTAACAGCGCCACTTACCAGAATCTGTTTTTTAATCTCGGCTTCTATTTTTTTCTTCAACTCCATATCCCTCGATGGATCCTCTTTCTGAGACCTCTCTACCTTTAAAGACATGTAGTCCTTTCCATCTTCTTTTCTCTCCAAGACAATCTGATATTCACTTCCAGCTCCTGGGACCTGAGACAGAACGGTATCTATCTGGCCGGGGTAGATATTCACCCCCCTGATAATGAACATATCATCAGATCTACCTAAAAGGGCGTCGTGCATTGGGAGGATTGATCCGCAGGAACATCTTTTCGGAATTATCCTTGTCAGATCTCTGGTCCTGTATCGAATGAGAGGAGCGCCTTCCTTTCTGAGCGTTGTTATTACCATCTCCCCTATCTCCCCATCCTCGACCTTTTCCAGGGTATCAGGATCAAGTATCTCCAGGATATAATAATCGGCCCAGTAATGAATCCCTTCATGATAGATACAATCAAGGCCTGTGCCTGGCCCATAGAGTTCTGTCATGCCAGGGATATCAAAAATATGCTCCACACCAAGAAGCTCCTTGATCTTTTTGCGCATAGCCTCACTTGAGCGTTCAGAGCCAAAGATAACCTTCTTTAGGTTTATTTTCTCCCTTATGTTTCTTTTTTCTACCTCCTCTGCCATAAGAAGACCCATAGAGGCGGTACAGCAAAGCACAGTGGATTGAAAATCTTCGAGAAAGGTGCACTGCATATCAATATTGCCCGGACCGGCAGGAATAGCCATAGCGCCAAATTTTTCGCAGCCCAGCTGAAAACCGACGCCTGCTGTCCAAACCCCATATCCGACCGCAATCTGAACACGGTCCTCCTCGGTTAATCCAGCCATCTCATAAGCCCTGGCAAAAAAATAGCCCCAGTCATCAATATCCTTTTGTGTATAGCAAAGCACCTTTCTTTTGCCAGTTGTGCCAGATGAGGCATGAATACGGACAATATCTTTAAAGGGAACGGACCTCAATGGAAAGGGATAACCTTCCTGCAAGTCCTTAGATGTTGTAAAAGGCAATCTTTTAATATCATCTAAGGAGCGAATGTCATCTGGTTTTATACCGGCTTCTTCAAATCTTTTTCTATAAAAATCGGAGCCCTGATAGGCGTGGTTTACTGTCCACTGTAAGCCTTTCAACTGGAGAGCCTTTAACTCTTCATCTGTTGTAATAGTTGGCATAAAGCTCTTTGCCATCATTATGTTTTCACCTCTTTTCTTTCTCGGTAATATCAATCCCAATAAAATCGGGATTAAAACCCTGAACTATGAACCTTGGTAACTCAATAAGTTGGGGTATCTGTCGGGCAATAAGGCACAACAAGGCCTACATAAAGTCAGGAAGCATAAAGGTATGTCTTTTTTTGCTCCATGCCCTTAATAGATAGGGGGCATCAGCGTGCCCCCATAAATCGGCTCGCACGTGCAACGTGGATTTTACTATTATGCGACTTGTCGGTTGGTGTCCCGATTTATGGGGGTCTGCCTGTGCATCAGTTATAGGGCA
>QMLT01000084.1 GCA_003646875.1 Deltaproteobacteria bacterium | reverse complement strand
TATTGGAACTTTAACGAGATGTGAAAAATGTAAGCCTTCACCAAACTGGCTTGGTAATTATTCACCAAAAATACAAATAAGAAAGTCGGGGCTTTGGCTTACTCAACATCTTAATGCAGAGGAAATAAATAACGAAGATGTTATTGTTATTGAGAAACTCATTGATAAAACCAAAAAGTGGGTTGAAAGCAGGGAGTAGAAATGATCGAGATACGCTCAAAACATTATGTGAAATGTGGCAAAGGAGATACATTGAAAATTAATCAAGAGGACAGTCGTGTTTGAGCGGATCCTGAAACGTATGCGTGAAAAGATTCGCAATCGCCAATATATAATGACGCTTCACGCAGAAGAAGAAATGAACGCCGATGGGTTGACCATCTATGATGTTGAACGAGGTATTCTTACTGGAAGATATTGGAACGACAAATGGATGGAGTAACTTCGGAGTGGAAATACCGTATAAAAGGACAAGTAATTGCTGGCGGTAAGGTTGAGATAATTGCCAAATTGAGTCCAACGGGCAAATTGTTTATCATCACTGTATATGTGCCATAATATATATCATGCAAGGAGAAGGAGACCATATGATATGTGAAATTTGTGGAAAAGAAGGGGCGCATGTTCGCAAAGTTGCCAGAACATACGGCAAGGGAAAAGATTTACTGGTGATAGAGAACATCCCTGTGGTGAGTTGTCCTCATTGTGGGGAGAGCTACCTTACAGCTGAGACCCTGCACGAAATTGAGAGGCTTAAACTCCATCGAAAGAGCATTGCCGTTGAACGTCCTGTGGAAATCGTCGGTTTTGCATAACTGAATGGAGTTCGCCCTGCTTCACATAACACATCATATACGCTATCCTTCGGTCCTTCGCTTGGCATTAGGGGCATTGCTCCCTTTGTTTGGAAGGTCGGATATGCCAGGAACGTTATTTGCGTTGGCCCCTATATATAAAATTAATTATTGAAAAAGGTAAAGAGAGGGTATTTAGCATGCAGGAAGGGCTGTTTGCTGAACGCTGATCGCTTAGGATATTCTGAGGTAAAACAAACATGAGGAAAGTCTCGAGATTAATTCACCAAGCCAGAGAGGTACTACAGATTGAGGCCCAAGGCGTCCTCGATTTAATTGAAAGGATAGGGCCGGAGTTTGAACAAGCTGTAGAGATGATTCTGAATAGCAAAGGAAGGGTCATTTTTACAGGCATTGGTAAATCAGGTTTAGTTGGCAGAAAGATCATGGCGACTCTCAACAGTACTGGCACCCCCTCACTCTTTCTGCATCCAGTGGAGGCAGTTCATGGTGATCTGGGTATGGTTACAGATGATGATATTGTTATAGCTATCTCTAACAGCGGCTATACAGAGGAGCTAATAAATATTTTACCAATCCTGAAAAATCTTGGCGTAAAACTTATTGCCTTTTGTGGAGATCCGGAATCGCCGTTAGCAAAAGAAAGCCATCTATTTATAGATGTAGGGGTGGAAAGAGAGGCATGTCCTTTGGGTCTCGCACCTACAACCAGCACAACTGCTGCCCTGGCCATGGGTGATGCGTTAGCTGTTGTTCTTATAAACCGCAGGCAGTTCAATAGGAAGGACTTTAAAAGGTTTCACCCAGGCGGTAGTTTGGGGGACAGGCTTTCAATCAAGATTAAAGAGGTTATGTTCGCAGGAGACCGGATACCTTTAGTTGCTATAGACAAAACAGTGAGGGAGACCATCTTTGAAATTGACAAAAAAGGGTTGGGCGCATCTCTGGTTGTAGATAATGGCCTTATTTTACTTGGTATTGTCACAGATGGTGATATCAGAAGAGCCCTTTTAGAATGGAAAGATATAATGGGATTAAAGGTGGAAAAGATAATGTCAAGATCTCCAAGGATGATCAATGAGGAGAAAAAGGTATCTGAAGCAGTAACCTTAATGGAACACAATGCTATTAGTGTGTTACCCGTTGTGGACAAATTAAAAAGAGTTAGAGGTATTGTCCATTTACATGAACTCTTAGGGGGAAAGGAATTCAGATTAAATGGAAGTCAATAAAGCCCCTAAAGGATTGATAGTTGATCTCATTACGCCCCTTGATGATAAGGGAGATATTGACAATGACGGTCTGGTTTCTCTTTTAAAAAAGGTTTTACCTCATGCCGATGCGATACTCCTTGCCAGTCCCAAGATGGGTGAGGGCAGTGGTCTTAGCTTAAATCTGAAAACAGACTTGCTTAAAAATGCTACTACTTTTATTCAGGGAAGAATACCGATCTTTTTTTGGATAAGTGGGGGTTCAGCAGAAAATACTGAAAAGACACTTGCTCTTCTTGAAGATCTTCTAACATCATCTAATTATAAGGGAGAAGTTTTTTGGCTTGACTCACCACTCTATTATCATAGCAACAGGGGCCTATATGATCATTACCAGGATCTTACCTTGAATACAAAATATCCTTTTGTGCTTTATAACGATCCAGGACTGATTAACCTTTTAGAAAGGCCTTTAAAGAGGTGTAATATACGGACAAATATCCTTAAAAATTTGGCTGAAATAGGAAAAATCAAGGCATTAATCTTTCGGGGCTCACTTACCAGGGTTAATAGCTACCAGAAGGCCGTTAACCGTCGGCCGGATTTTAGGGTCTATGATGGAGATGAGGATAGGTTTTTAGAGTACCCAAGTATGAGTGGGGTACTTTCAATAGGGGCAAATATAGCGCCAAGGATCTGGAGTAATGTAACCAGGGCCTCGCTGGGTCTGTTAGAGGAAGACAGGGAAAAAAGAGATTATCTAAATCAAATCTGGGAAATGGGGCGATTGCTCAAAGATCTCAGGCAAATTTATATCCCAAATCCTGTATTGACAATTAAAAGGGCTCTGGTGGATCTTAACATAATAGGTTCTCATACCTGTACATCTGTAACCCAGCCTTTTCATGAAAAAGAAAGCCTTCTTGCCGAATTTATCTCAAAACATAGTATAGATTAATAATGTGCAATCCTTCTCATTGAATGCCTACGAGATGAGTCCCTAACACAGTTCACCGCAAAAGGCTTTTTTACAGGATAATCAATAGATGACTTTCAAACAAAGGAGGGCGCAATGGACTTTGAATTTCATTATTATATCACAGGGATAATAGCCAGACAGGCAGGCTTCAGTGAGGAGGATGCCAGGATTATTGCCTACGCCTCACAATTTGTGGACGACAATGATGTTATCCTTAATGTCAAAGATAGGAAAACCGGACAGGCTTACTCCAATTACATCAGTCAGACCATGGACATCCTGAAACCCAAGAAGGCCTTGATGCGGATCTATCCCATCTTTCACTTTGTGCCCGGAGATCCCACGGTAGGGTCAGCAAGACGCGGTGACGGCAAGATGCATATTTTAAACACAACGCCGGACAATGAGACTGCCAATGACATGCTTTCAAATGCATTTAAATCCTTTACAGACATCCGGCCTTACCGTATAGGGATTGCAACCCATGCATATGTGGATACCTGGGCGCACCAGAACTTTGTAGGTTTCAATGATAGCTTCAATGGAAGCATCCTGAACCCGATCCCCAATATTGGGCACGCGGAAGCGAAACATCATCCAGACTGGGTCAGCCATCGGTGGGAGGATGACCGGTTAGTGGAAAGTGATGTTGACAATAATTTACGCTTTATTTCAGCAGCGAAGCGATTATTTGAAAACTACGTTGACTTTCTCTGTTCAGATGCCGCCTGGACTAATCTTGAAAAAGATCTGCTTTTGATCATGGGCCGCTCCAGGCGTGGCAACCAAAATTATGGCCGGGAGAAACGTTTGGAAGGCTATTGTCAGATGGCTAAATGGCTGCCTCAGTACGACGAAGATGATTGGTTTAACAAGGCCATAGAACAGGAGGTACATGGACTTAAAGATTCTCAGGACGGGATTTTGGCCAAATTCACAATATTTAAAGATCAATACTGGTGGAAAGAAGATGTGAGAAAGGAAGACACCCACTGGTTTAAATTCCAGGAAGCGGTTAAAGAGCATCAGGCCTTGGCCTTAGGTCCGGTAAACAAGAGGTGCAAGACTATGGGCATCGACATTCGTCTGCTTTAGCACGCTATGAACGTAACTTGAAGAGTATGATTTTAGCAAAGGCATTAGAGGCAAATATGCGAAAAGATATGCTGAGGGTACGAATTTAGTTTTAATTGATCCTGATGTTGCTGAGTTTTTTCCAGATCACGAGTCGATCAATGAGGCCCTTAGGTCATTAATAAATATCATAAAGAAAAGAAAAAAATGATTTGCCGAACAAGCAGATAGACGCTGAAAGGTGTTTCGCAGGCACTCAACACCTGCAGGTTATCTGAAAGGGGAACGGGCTTAAATATTTTGTTAAATATCACACTCGTTATTGGACAACACATTCTACTTATTGGATGATTATAATATAGTAATTGTGCTACAGTAATAAAAGCATAGGCAGTATAATGAAACGTTAGGCCAAGCATATTTGTTGAATCACAAAATCGCAATGAGATTTCTGAATGAAGATACATGAGCTCATTTGGCCGGAAGACAGAATTGACCATATCAGACAACACCGGGTGACACCTGAAGAAGTGGAACAAACTTGCTTTGGCCAACCATTTGTTCGGCGTGCAAAATCAAAAGGGGAGAATCCTGTTTACTATATACTTGGACAGACAGATGCAGGGCGATATTTGTTCTGCGTTGTGATTCAATTTTCTGATGGCAGAGGATACCCGGTCACAGCACGACCGATGACTGACAAAGAAAAAAGGCGATATAAACAATGGAGAGAACAATGAATAATCCAAAAATTCCCGAAACTGATTCTATTCAACAATTGGCTCATTTTTGGGATACACATGACCTTACTGACTTCGAAGATGAATTAGAAGAAGTCAGTGATCCGGTTTTCGAGCGTGCACCCGTAATGAAGATTCGCTTGCTACCCGATGAGGCCGAAGCGGTAAAGCAACTCGCCAAATCAAAAGGAATTCCTTATCCTGACTTAATCCGGGAATGGGTTCGTGAGAAAATTCAAGCCTAGTGAATCTGCGGTTCATTAGTTACGGCTGTGTCTCTCATAGACGCGGCTTTCCTAACATCTGTAAGCGGGGTCAAGTAATTCGTAAAAAGGAGACACTGTGCAAAAATTGCTTAACATCTAAGGGATGAGACGTCCCTTAAATTTTATATGAAAGTGCCTAAAATTAAGGTCTTTACTGCTCAACCACTCAACTACTTGACCACTCAACTACTTTCATTCTTCGTTGTGGCCGAAAGGCCATGTGTGTTCGTTAAATATTACACTCATTATTGGACAACACATTTGACCTATTGGATAATTGCAACCTGAGATTTGTGTTGCAATAGTATAAAATGCATACAGGCAGTCTAATCTAAGCTGTATAATTACATGGTTGAACAGAACCGCTTCGCGGAGTGATTTTTACTTCCCACTTTTTCCTCACTTTTAACAGTAATCTTCATTTACACTCCTTTGTACAACCAAGTTAAAGAGCTATATAATACCTCCTGAACGGACATCCATAGGGGATATCTGGACAAATTCGCATAACCTATATACAAAGGAGGCATTATTATGAGCGCATTACTTCGCACAAAGTTCACCAATCACATGACATTGCGGGGGTTTTCCCCAAAAACCAAAGAGGCATATATCGGCACTGTTGCTCGTCTGGCCGGATACTTTCATAAATCTCCGGATAGACTAAGTAACGATCAGATTCAGGCATACCTGCTTCATCTGATAAACGAGCGCAAACTGGCCTGGAGTTCCGTAAACGTGGTCTTTTCCGGGCTTCGGTGTTTTTATAGCAATGTACTCAAGTGGGATAAGACCCTGTTCCATATCCCGCCCCGTTCTGGACAGAAAAAGCTGCCTAAGCTGTTGAGTCTTGAACAGGTGCATAGAAAGCTCAAAGCAACCGCATACAAAAAAATCAATTGATTTTCCCGGACAATATAGCTGCTCAATCAGGGTCTGACGAAGGTTTTGCAAAGCTTATAAATGACTTAAAAACCAAAAAGTGGCTCATGTATGCCAAGCGGCCTTTTGCAGGTCCTGAGCAGGTGCTTGAATACTTAGGACGCTACACCCACAGGGTGGCCATATCCAACCATCGTATTGTGTCCATTGACGATGGAAGGATCACCTTTTCCTACAAGGACCGCAATGACGACAGTAAGACAAAGCTCATGACGCTTAAAGCCGATGAGTTCATACGGCGGTTTCTTCTACATATCCTGCCACAACGGTTTGTGAAAATCCGTTATTTCGGGTTCTTGTTCAATCGAGACAGATTAAAGAACATCGAGCTGATTCGAAAGCTCACAGCTGCGGTCGCAATATTTACTGAAAAGGTTGAAGAAACCGTTCAGCAGATCATGCTACGAATTACCGGTGTGGATATCACCCTCTGCCCGCATTGCGGAAAGGGCCGCATGATCCCTGTAGTCAAAATCCCGAGAGCCGGATAGATTTCAAAGGAGCTGTGATGGGTTCATCTTAACAACATCAAAGCATTTTTTGTAAATATATCCACCAGCTGCAAATGCGCTCGAATGCGCGGCAGGACAGCTATGCCCTTATGCAGCCTCTTACGCCTGTTTTCCAAATGATTGCAGACGAAATTTCCCGCAATTTACATTCAGATACAGTAAATCCGGGTTCCAATCACCTTTATCCAGGGTTCACAGTGCCAAACCCGGTAGCTTTTCCTTGCAATTGCCCGTCCACGGATGATATAAAAACCCCATAGCACTACCTTGAAAGTGACGGCTCTGTTCAACCACATTTTATCCACCATCCCACTCCCGAATTTCAAGGCTGGTTTCTAACTCACCATTTTTGGAAAGGAGGAAACGCCTCCGTTTCTATTCGCGGCGGGACGATGGATAAAACGCTATTCGTTAAATGACAAATTGACTATTTAATATGACAATTAAAACACATAACAATGCGCTCCATAGCAGCAGGTGAGCTTTGTCGTTGGGTGAGAGGATAATCATATATGGCACTTTGAAAAATCACCGATAAAGGCCCTGCCAAGGTTAAGGAGACAAAATTTAAGC
>QMLT01000083.1 GCA_003646875.1 Deltaproteobacteria bacterium | reverse complement strand
GTGCTTTTTATGGAGTAGGGGCTTATACCTTTGCACTAATTTTGACCAAAACAACAATGCCTATGTGGGTTGGTTTTGTCGCCGGACCTATAGCAGCAGCTTTTGTAGGCCTGCTCATCGGCTGGTTTTGCGTGAGATTAAGCCGACTCTATTTTGGCATGCTCCAGATCTCATTGGGGTCTCTGATTTGGGCAATCGCTTTCCGCTGGTATGGTCTTACTGGCGGTGATGATGGAATCCATGGCATTCCAATGCCATCAATCCTTTCCTCCTTAAATTGCTCATATTACTTCATCCTTATTGTACTTGCGATTTGTTTAGCAGGCATGTATTTGATTTTTAAGTCTCCATTTGGCACTACCCTTCAAGCAATAAGGGATAATCCCCAGAGATGTGAGGCTATAGGTGTCAATGTAAGGCGACACCAGCTTGCCGCTATAGTAATCGCAACTTTTTTTGCAGGCATTGCAGGCGTTCTTTTTGTTGTGCTGGAAAAGTCTGTTTTTCCTGACTTATTATTCTGGGTTCTCTCCCTTGAGATATTGATTATGTGTCTTTTAGGGGGATGGTTTACCTTTCTGGGTCCTATGTTAGGGGCTGCAATAACGGTGGCTCTCAGGACTTTTGTTGGCATTTATACTGAATACTGGACCTTGATCTTAGGTGTCATTCTGATATTACTTATTTTCTTTCTGCCAGAGGGTGTTCTCGGCTATTTCATAGACAAGTTCAAGGAGCGTGGCATTAATGCTATGCAGGAGGAGAAATAAATGCTGCGCGTAGAGGCTGTTAAAAAATCTTTTGATGGTTTTTTGGCTGTAAATGAGGCCGACCTTTTAGTTAAAAAGGGAGAAATTATTGCTGTTATAGGTCCTAATGGGGCTGGGAAAACCACACTGTTTAACCTGATAACTGGTCAACTAAAGCCAGATACAGGGAGAATCATCTTTAAAGACGAAGATATCGCCGGTGTACCCCCATATGAGATTTGCAGAAAAGGAATCGGCCGATCTTTTCAAATCGTTAACATATTTAACCGGTTGACTGTCTTTGAGAATGTACAGGTTGCTATGCTTTCTCATCAGAAAAAGACCTTTAAACTGTTTTCACCCACGAAGGGTCAGGTTATTCAGGAGACGAAGGACATCTTAGATAATGTAGGCCTTAGTGATAAGGCAAACATCATTAGCAGTTCGTTGTCCCATGGAGATCAGAAGGTTTTGGAGATGGCTGTTGCTTTGGGTAATCGACCGGAGCTATTAATCCTGGATGAACCTACTGCTGGGATGTCTCCTGAAGAGACATCAGTCACCATAAACCTGATCAACCGTTTGACCACTGATCTGGGTTTGACCATTTTATTTTGTGAACATGATATGGAGCTGGTGTTTTCCGTTGCACACAAGATCATGGTAATGCAACAAGGAAGATCCATTATCCAGGCACCACCGGATCAGGTGAGGGATAACCGGGAGGTTCAAGAGGCCTACCTGGGAGGTTCGGCTAATGCTAAAAGTTGACGATATTCATACCTATTATGGCCTGAGTCATATTTTGTTTGGGGTTTCCCTGGATGTGTCTGAAGGTGAAATCGTCTGCCTTTTGGGCAGAAACGGGGCAGGGAAAAGCACCACCATGAGAAGTATTATGGGCCTGACTCCTCCTCGCAAGGGTACCATAAAGTTTAAGGGGGAGATTATTACCGGGAAAAAGCCCTATCTTCTTGTCCGGCAAGGGATTGGCTATGTGCCTGATGATCGGAGAGTTTTTGCAGATTTGAATGTGGGAGAGAACCTGGAGATATCAGAGAGGAAGGCTAAAGAGGGAGAAGTATGGAACAAAGAGGCCATTTACGATCTATTCCAACCATTGAAAGATATTGATTCCCGCAAGGCAGGATTTTTAAGTGGAGGTGAACAACAAATGCTGACCATTGCTCGGGCCCTGATGACAAATCCAGAGTTTCTACTACTTGATGAGCCGGCAGAAGGTCTGGCGCCACTATTGGTTAAGATTCTTGAGGAACAGATCAACAAGTTAAGAGATAAAGGTCTCACAGTACTGTTAGCGGAGCAGAACCTGAGATTTGCTTTAAAGCTTAGCAATCGTGGTTACATTATCGATAATGGTGTTATTAGATATCACGGAAACATTGAGGATTTAAGAGAGAATGAAGAAGTAAGAAAAAAATATCTGTTGGTTTAAACCATTCTTATATTCCAAAAGACATGCAAAAGGCCTTCATTTTTTACCAACATCAGAAAATACCTTTTGAAATCCCACCTAACTGGAAGCTACTCACATTCGCTCAATTTAGTGATTATTCCATACGAAGAAATGTGAGAGAACTTACCAAAAATGCCTTAAGAAAACCCATCCACGCAAAGGCTTTGAAAGATTCTCTTTCCCCTTCTGATAAGGTCGCCATCGTCGTTGAGGACTTAACCCGCGCCTCTCCCAAGAAGCTCATCCTTGAGACCCTGCTGGAAGAGGTGAATGCGTTTAATATCCCCACCGAGAGTATTTCCGTGATCATTGCCCTTGGCACCCATCGAGGCATGACAGCAGAGGAACTGGAATCTACTTTCGGTAGAGAATTGATAAATAGATACGAGTTTCTCAATCACGACTGCCATGCAACCGACCTAATGCCCGTTGCCAGGCTTAAGACAGGCCGTGAGGTCAAGATTAACCGCAAAGCCTATGAGGCCACCTTCAGGATAGGGATAGGCTCCATATTTCCGCACCCAATGAACGGGTTTGGAGGCGGAGGAAAGATAATTTTTCCCGGGGTCGCGGACTTCGATGCCATCCGTGAGCATCATTTCAAATATACCTTTCATGAGGGTACAGGGCTTGGAAAAATTAAGGGAAATGTTTTCTATGATGAGGTATGCTCTATAAGCAGATTGGCCAAGCTTGATTTTGTAATTAATAGCATCCTTGATCAAAAGGATCAGGTATATGATATGGTTTCAGGAGATCCAGTCAGCGCCCATCTTGCAGGGATTGAAAAGAGCAAGGATATTATCTCTCAAAGATTTTTCAGGAAGGCTGACTTGACAATCATAACATCCTTTCCCTACACGGAAGGCCCTCAGATCGTAAAACCCCTTATCCCTGCATCTATGGTAACTAAAGATGGAGGATGTATTATCCTTGCGGCTGATTGTACAGGAAATCTGCCTGATGATTTTATTGATGCTTTTGAAAGGTTTCAGTCAAAATATGGTAATAATCTCTTAAGAGCGGTGCTTGACCATTTTGAGAACAATCGTTTGATTATGGACGGTGGTGCAATTGATTTCAATATGGCCCTGGGGTTTACTCTTGCTCTTCAGCATCGGTTTAAGATAATCCTGGTATCAAAGGACATTCCGAGAGTAACTGGTGAAAGAATGGGCTTCCTTTATGCTGATGACCTTGAACATGCATTTGAGCTGAGTGAGTCAATTTGCTCTCCAAATCCTGAGGTACACATCATTCCCTCAGGGGGTGTTATCCTGCCTGTTATTTAAGGTAGTGATATAATTAATTAATCGGTGTAAACCCCCTGCTTTAACGGGGAGACTCCCAGAGTTTGACAATTCCTGGAACAGGGAAATAGATTCCCCTTGTCGAAGATACCGCTATTATGTCGGGTATGAGGGAGGACTAAGGTCGGGGTGAAAAATATGTCCAATCTCCCCCTCTCCCTAACCCTCTCCCACTGGGGGAGAGGGAACGATAAAGATTCCATTCACCCCCGTGCACAACACGGCCTATTTTGGCACGTTCTTATAAATCGATGTGGAGTTGAGTATGATCGAACCCATCAATCAGATTTCTGGTAACATTGTGGACGTTGTAGAAAGAAAGGTCTTTCCAGGGACAATAGAGATGTCACACGGAAGAATATCAAGGATTATCGCAGAGAAGGAGATTTATCCAACCTATATTATACCAGGATTCATTGACGCTCACATTCATATTGAGAGTAGCATGCTTACCCCAACGGAGTTTGCAAGGGTAGCTGTGATTCACGGAACAGTGGGAGCTGTTTGCGACCCACACGAGATTGCCAATGTGATGGGAATAGATGGAATTAGATATATGATGGCTGATGGTGATTCTGTTCCATTCAAGTTTTTTTGGGGAGCTTCTTCTTGTGTGCCGGCTACTTCTTTTGAGACTGCTGGAGCAAGGATAGATGCTGATCAGGTTGAAGCGCTTCTAAAGATGGATAAAGTCAAATGTCTCAGCGAGATGATGAACTTTCCGGGGGTTTTGGGTAATGATCCGGAAGTTATGGCAAAAATCGATTTGGCCAAATTATATAAAAAGGTGATCGATGGTCATGCCCCTGGTCTGAGGGGAAAAGAAGTAGAAAAATATATATCCTCTGGGATATCAACGGATCATGAGTGTGTTTCAAAATCTGAAGCGCTTGAGAAAATCAGATTCGGCATGAAGATTCAGATAAGGGAGGGTTCTGCCGCTAAAAATTTAGATGCCTTGATCCCAATAGCAAAAGAACATGCTGACTGTTGCATGTTTTGTAGTGATGATAAACATCCGGATGATTTAACGGCAGGGCATATTAATAAAATGGTGCAAAGGGCTATTAATTATGGCGTTGATATCATAGATGTTTTAAGAATTGCATCGCTTAATCCCATCAGGCATTATGGTCTGGATGTGGGATTGCTACACGTTGGCGATCCCGCAGATTTTTTAGTAATTGATAACCCTAAAGACCTTACCATTTTAAAAACATTTATTAATGGAGGGCTTGTTGCGAAAAATGGAAAGACATTAATAAAGGAGTCAAGCAAAAGGATAGTTAATAATTTTAATATACAAGAGAAGCGGGTTCATGATTTTGCCCTTAAAAATAAAGCTGGAAAGATAAATATAATCGAGGCAGTTGATGGCCAGCTAATCACCAAACGGTTGTTCGACAAACCAAAGATTGTTGATAATTATATTGTTTCAGATCCTGAAAGAGACATACTCAAGATAACTGTTATCAACAGATACAAGGACACACAGCCATCAATAGGTTTTATAAGAAATTTTGGTCTCAAAAAAGGGGCAATAGCATCAAGCGTTGCCCATGACTCTCACAACATTGTCTCGGTCGGTGTGGATGATAAAGATATTTGCAGGGCAGTGAATATTATCATAAAAAACAAAGGAGGGATTAGCGCAGTTTGCGGGGATACAGAAAAGGTTTTGCCCTTACCGATAGCCGGAATTATGAGTGATTTAAGCTACAAAGAGGTATCCAAAGGATATACAGAACTGGACAAATTTGCCAAGGAGTTAGGATCAAGATTAAGGGCGCCTTTTATGACCCTTTCATTTATGGCCCTGCTGGTTATTCCGGAGATTAAACTGAGTGATAAGGGATTGTTTGATGTATCGAAATTTGTGTTTATTGATCTATTTACTTCTCCTTAACGTCAAGCTTAACCGAGTTGAAGCTGTTGTTAGGCGGCCTGTTTCTTAAGGGAGATGGTAAGGGGCTTTTGCTCTTTTAGACCACTTACTTTCAGAATAGAGAATCCAATAATATTGCCATCCTCATCGACTTTTTCCATAATAGCATCGTTTTCGGTCTCCTTGAAGTACCCTTTCTTTTTATCGAAAAGCACCTCGAGGTAGTCTCCTTCTTTATCATACCAAACTTTTATTTCTTCTCCCATAATAACTCACCTCCCTTTACGCTATCAGTATAATACGCCGTAATGATAAAATTGTCATCAGTTATTACCTTTACAATAATACAAAGGAATTTAGTAGATACAGGTGTGAATGCATAATGTTTGTAAAATAGTTCAACCGAGGCGTCTGTTCGTGATCTAATGATTCTGTCAGGTTCTGCAAGTGTCTCGGAAATACGCTCAAATTGACTAACCATTTCAGGATGATCGGATTCGATGTGGTCAAGCCTTTCTTCCGACAGGCGGATTGACCTGCCTTGATTATCCTTAAACTTGTGCATTATTATTTCTCTTCTTATCTTTTCTTACCGCCTAACGCTGATCTGAGGAGCCGGGCAACGATAAGCGAAAGCCAATAAAAAAGGTAAAAACCTTTGGGAAAGCATGACCGTTAAAAATGCCACTGCTTTGCCCGGTCTCTCTCCAGCGTGATGTTAAAGGGTTGGCATGTCATTTAAACGCTTCGTTGCATATAGTTTACTCTAATTCAGGAGTAGGTAACCAGGTAAATTCATTTTTAAACCGTTTTTCGGCAAATTTATTGCCAGCATGGACAATATTAGGTGATTCACCAGGAAATGGAATAGATGGAATCATGCTAACGGCAGTTAGATTTTCTGCATCAAGAAATTTTTGATTGACTCGCCCTTCGGAATCAAATGCCAGATAACCGTAATTAAAAGCATACACAGGATGGGTCAGACAATTCCAGAGTGTTTCTCAGGGCAAAGACCCACAATTGTTAGCTGCTTCTGATGTAAAAGATTTTTTTAACCTTTTTAGCAGTTAAACGAACTTCCATGGCTTGTTGCCACAAACGAGGCATGAAAATCCCCCCTTACCCCCCTTTGGTAAAGGGAGGATGGGGGGATTTTCATATAAAAAGTATCCGCCTCAACGCAAAATCAAGACCATGCAGGATGATTAAAAACACCTGATAGCATTATGCTCATCAAACCCGTCCAAAATCATCCTCAAGCCGCTCAATATCATCTTCTCCAAAGTAGTCTCCTTGTTGTATTTCAATAAAGACCAGGTTATCTATTCCTGTGTTTTTGATCCTATGGGCTGCACCAGCAGGAATATCAACAGACTCGCCCTTTTTGAGGGGGATCTGTTTATCATTAAGGGTAACAAGGGCCTTTCCATTGACCATATGCCAGTGCTCAGACCTGTGCCTGTGTCTCTGAAGACTCAATCTTTTGCCAGGATATACAACGATTCTTTTTACCTTATGATCTGGCTCATCCGAAAGTACCGTATAAAATCCCCATGGGCGATGGTCTGTTTCATTCATGTGCTATTAGCCTAGTACATTTTAGATTTAGTATTATTTGAAATTATATCGTAGCCACTCAGGTTGTTAGGTTCACCGTTCAGGATTAATTGCTTTATGATTTACAACATATTGCTT
>QMLT01000082.1 GCA_003646875.1 Deltaproteobacteria bacterium | reverse complement strand
TTAAAACACTATATGAGATAGTAAAGGTATAGGGATAAGATGACGCGGTGCGGGAATGGAAAAAATTATCAGAAGAATAGCAAAAGAAAGCCAGAGAATTCAAGAGAGTTTTATTAAAAAAAATATCTCTCCATTGATAGATTGTGCTGAATATATATCGAAAGCCTTTAAGAACGGCAGAAAGCTTATGCTGTGTGGTAATGGAGGAAGCGCAGCCGATGCACAGCATATTGCGGCAGAATTTGTTAACAGATTTCTAATAGATCGCCACCCATTACCAGCCTTGGCGCTCACTACTGATACCTCTATTATTACAAGTGTAGCCAATGATTACAGCTATGAAGAAGTCTTCTCTAAGCAGATTCAGGCGCTTGGTGTTGAAGGAGATATATTGTTTGCTATTTCAACGAGTGGAAACTCGAATAACATTCTTTCTGCTATAAGGACTGCTAAAGAGAAGGGTTTATATGCCGTTGGTCTTATAGGAGGAGATGGAGGAAAAATGCTCACATTAGTAGATTTACCATTGGTAGTTGAAAGCAACCAGACCCCTCGAGTTCAGGAAACCCATATCCTGGCAGGACACCTAATATGCGAGTTAGTTGAGCATATACTTTTTAAGAAGATATCCTCATGATAAAAAGATCACATATACGAAGGACTTACCAAAAAGAATAACACATGGATGAACTCACATGGGCTTTCGGGCACGACAAAGCATGAAAGAACTTCTCGTCATTCGTTACTCAGCAAATGACCCAGATGCTTCGCTTCAGGGTTATATATGAGAGAAACTATATATTGAGCATGGGTATGAGACAAAAAAGACATACCCATGCTCCTTTAAATGATATGCAGCATTTTTTAAAATGCTGCCCCAACTTATTACAAAAATATCAGCGATAATCAGCGTAGATCTGTGGCTAAATGGTTACAATAATAAAGATTTGTTTTATTTAAATGAAAGAAGAGATGCTCAGGATAGGATTTGGATACGATGTTCATGAGCTGGCTGAAGGAAGACCTTTGATTTTAGGTGGTGTTACAATTCCATACATAAAAGGGCTACAAGGGTATTCTGATGCCGATGTTTTGACTCATGCGGTTATTGATTCCATCCTTGGGGCCCTTGGGAAAGGTGATATTGGTCAGTATTTTCCGGATTCTGATCCTGCTTATAAAGGAGCCGACAGTCTTTTTCTTTTAAAAAAAGTTGTAGCCTTTGCTCGGGATGAAAAGTTCATCGTAAATAACCTTGATACCACTATTGTTGCCCAAGAGCCCAAATTAAGTCAGTATTTAAATGATATGAAGAGGAATTTATCGAGTGTTTTAGGTGTTGACGCTCATGTGGTAAACGTAAAAGCTACTACTACCGAAGGCCTTGGTTTTTGCGGCAGAGAAGAAGGATTAGCTGCATATGCAGTCGTCACTCTCCTAAAACACATATAATAAAGATAGGAACACTATATGTCTTTCCAGTTGTATAATTCAGCAAGCCGGAAAAAAGAGGTATTTAGACCAATAAAAAATGGTGAGGTTGGCATCTATGTCTGTGGCGTTACTGTCTATGATCTATGCCATATAGGGCATGCTCGTTCCGCAATTGTATTTGATGTCTTGGTGAGATACCTTAGGGCCAGGGGATTCAAGGTTACCTATGTCCGAAATTTTACCGATATTGATGATAAAATCATTGAGCGGGCAAACAAGACGGGTGAGGATACAGCTACCCTTGCAAAACGGTATATAAACGCCTTTTATGAGGATATGCTTTCCTTAGGTGTGCTTGATGCAGATATAGAGCCAAAAGCCACAGAGCATATTGATGATATGATTGATATGGTTAGGAGCCTGATTGAAAAAGGGTTTGCCTATGTAGTGGATGATACTGTCTACTTTTCTGTTGAAAAATTTGACAGTTATGGCCAGCTTTCAGGCCGGCAAATAGAGGATATGGCTGCTGGTGCGCGGGTCGCTGTTGATGAGAAAAAGAAATATCCTATGGATTTTGTGCTGTGGAAAGGGGCAAAACCAGGTGAGCCCAAGTGGAAGAGTCCCTGGGGTGATGGAAGACCAGGGTGGCATATTGAGTGCTCTGCTATGAGCTGCAAATATTTAGGACCTAATTTTGATATTCATGGTGGTGGAAGGGATCTTTTATTCCCACACCATGAAAACGAGAGGGCCCAGGCAATGGCAGCCAATGGGGTCAATTTTGCGAATTACTGGGTGCATAACGGTTTTTTGACAGTGGAAGGGGAAAAGATGTCTAAATCCCTGGGAAATTTTATTACGATACGAGATGCCCTTACTTCATATCATCCTCAAGAATTACGGTTATTTTTGCTTTCAAAACATTACAGGAGTCCATTGGATTTTTCTCGTTCCGCAATGTTGGAAACCAGATCAGGTCTTGTTAGGATATATCGGACTCTTCAGAGGGTAGAGGAGATAATCGGGCCGTATAAAAATGATACAAACAATACGTTTTTATATCACGTAGGTGACAATGATTTTAAGAATCGTTTTATACATGTTATGGACGATGACCTTAACACTGCAGCAGGATTGGGATTGGTTTTTGACAAAGTACGGGATATAAATAGGCTTATAGATTCACCAGCACAAAAAACAGACATTACATCCCAATTAGTGAAAGAGAGGAAGGACCTTCTTGACTGTAGTAAGGCATTAGGCCTGCTTGAAGGGGAACCATCTCACTTTTTTAAAAAGATAATAAAAACTTCCCCTGAAGTTGCAGCGGAAGAGATTGAAAAAATGATTAAGGAGAGGCAAAAAGCTCGAAAAGCAAAAGATTGGGCCAGTGCTGACGCTATCAGAGAGGAGCTATCCAGAAAGGGGGTTATCCTTGAAGATGGACCAAAAGGAACTGGCTGGCGATTGAGGATATAGGGGTAGTGCAAAAATCTTCACCTTTTCAGCTCATTTCTCCGTTCGAACCGAAAGGCGATCAGCAGCATGCTATTGATGCCCTTTGTAAAGGGATAGAAAAAGGAGTCAGACATCAGGTATTGCTTGGTGTGACTGGCTCTGGAAAGACATTTTCCATAGCTAATGTTGTGGCGAGAATACAGAAACCCACCCTTGTTATTGCTCCCAACAAGACCTTAGCTGCACAGCTTTATAGGGAATTTAAAAATCTTTTTCCACATAATGCAATTGAATATTTTGTAAGTTATTATGATTATTACCAGCCTGAAGCGTATATTCCCCAAACCGATACCTATATACAAAAAGATGCATCCATCAATGAGCAGATTGATAAGATGAGGCATTCGGCAACCAGATCCCTTCTGGCCAGGGATGATGTCCTTATTGTTGCCAGTGTATCCTGTATCTACGGGCTTGGTTCTCCTGAGGCCTATCATGGCATGCTTTTGTATGTAGAAAAAGGTGATGCTATAAGCAGAGAAGATGTCCTGAAAAAATTGGTGGAAATTCACTATGAAAGAAGTGATATTGATTTCCATCGTTCATCTTTTAGGGTCAGAGGTGATGTGGTGGATATCTATCCTGCATATGAGGATTATTCCTGTATTCGGCTAACATTTTTCGGGGACCGCATTGAAGGTATTCAGGAAATTGATCCCTTGACCGGTCATGTTATGCAGGGATTACGCCGCGTGGCTATCTATCCTGCCAGTCACTATGTGACCACATTACCTAAAAGGAGAGAGGCTATCCAGAATATCAAAGAAGAATTAGCCAAAAGGATTGAGTACTTTAAAAAGGAGAAAAAATGGATAGAGGCCCAAAGAATCGAGGAAAGAACCCTCTATGATCTGGAAATGATGGAGGAGATGGGTTATTGCCATGGGATAGAAAATTATTCCAGGTATCTAAGCGGCAGGAAGCCTGGTGAGCCACCTCCAACATTGATTGACTATTTTCCGGATAACTCTCTTATTATTTTAGATGAAAGCCACATTACCGTTCCCCAACTCATGGGCATGTATAGAGGTGATAGATCAAGAAAAGAGACATTGGTTGAATTTGGTTTTCGTCTTCCCTCTGCCCTTGATAATAGACCCTTGAAGTTTGAGGAATTTGAGTCTCGCATTAATCAAATAATCTATGTTTCTGCCACTCCGGGCCCCTATGAATTAGATAAGGTCTCCCAGGTAATTGAACAGATTATTAGGCCTACTGGCCTTATAGACCCACAGATTTTGGTCAGACCAGCATGCAGTCAGGTGGACGATCTTTTAGTCGCTATCAGGCAGGTTATACACAAAAGTCAGCGCGTTTTGGTTACCACTCTTACTAAACGCATGGCAGAGGATCTCACCGAGTATTATACTGACTTAGGTATCAAAGCCAGATACCTCCATTCTGATATAACCACCATTGAAAGGACGGAAATTATAAAGGATCTGAGGATCGGAACATTTGATGTCCTTATAGGGATTAATCTTTTACGTGAAGGTTTAGATTTACCGGAGGTGTCGCTTGTGGCCATTTTAGATGCAGATAAAGAAGGTTTCCTGCGATCCGAGAGGTCTCTTGTTCAAACCTGCGGGAGAGCTGCCCGAAATGTGGATGGTACTGTTATATTTTATGCTGATGAAATAACCCCTTCCATGAAAATGGCAATTGATGAGACAAACAGAAGGCGTCGATTGCAGAAGAGATACAATGAAGTTAACGGAATTACCCCGGAATCCATTAAGAAAGACATCTCTGATATTCTGGGGTCTGTGTATGAAGCTGATTATGTAAGCATTCCTAATGTTTCGGAGCTAGAGGAGGAATATATTTCTCCTGGTAATTTACCCAAGGAGATTAAATTAACAAAAAAGGAAATGTTGGATGCAGCAAGAAGGTTAGATTTTGAGGAGGCGGCCCGCTTGCGGGATAGATTGTTTATGTTAGAAAAAAAAGAACTGAGCTATAAAAATTCAACTGCTTTTTAACCCTACTATTTTTTCTAAGGTCCAGAGATCCTCATTGCGATTATATTTAATCAGGTAGACCTTGTTATCGTTTGCTAATATTTTGAAATAGTCGTCGTTTACTCCATACCATTGGTCGATAATTTCTTCTACCATTAATTTTCGCCCTCGAACTGTAAAATCAAGGGGCCTTTCATTCGCCTTATATCCTGAATAGCAACTAACATGGATAACCTTTAAACGTGAATCAATTTTCATATATAATCAAGATCAATACGCTTTCAGAGGTCAGTAATCAGCGGTCAGCCAGATTAAAAATCTGAATACCCCTTTGCCAAAGCATTATTTCTCAACAAGTTTTTCAACCATGCTTAGCTTTTTGAGTATGTTGTCCTTTATCCAGTGGGCATCCCACCACTCTACTGGATTGACAGGAACACCGTGAACCAAAAAGCCAAAATGAAGATGATCACCTATTGCAAGGCCTGTTGTACCAGTAATGCCAATGATGTCTCCCTTGTTGATAACTTGATCAACAGCTACATCAATGCTGCTTAAATGACCATACATAGTAGCAAGGCCCTGACCGTGATCAATAACTATTGTGAGGCCGTATATTCCAAGATCTTTCGCAAAAATAACTCTACCAGTATTGGCAGCCTGAACAGGAGATCTGGCAAATGATGCCAGATCAATACCCAAATGTAGCTGCCTGTCTACCACATTATTTTTGTAATAGTAGGTTCTTTCATCGCCAAATGTAGCCATTGTGGCTGCCTTTTTCATTCTTAGCCAGGGCCCGTCCCACAATTTTTCATTGCTTGGCGATTGGCAAAGCTCCTGTAAAAAATCAGTGTTCTCTTTTCTTAACATTCTATTAATGAACAAATATTTTTCAATATTACTGTCATCTGGTTTAAATATGGTCGGGGGAAAAGACGTAATAATGGCATCTAAGAGTCGGTCTGATAGTCTTATATTATCCTTGCGAAAGCGTTTTTGTCTGATATGATAGTGAAAAGACTTTTTTATTTCATTATCAGCCACATCCTTTGCCCAGAGATACAACGCAGTATCTTTTTTTACATTGCAGGGAAACGCAAAATAACAGAGATACATTCCAGTATGAGGATCGTTATTAAATGGTACACCCTGAAAAAGTATATCATTTATTAAAACACCACTCTCACGTGTATCAGCTGAGACTCTATAAATGATGAGGCCAGAACCCCCTCTATTAATGTTATGACTTCTACTTAGGGCAGTCATTGATGGAGGAATTGTGTCTACTGTCATTTTATGTTCAAGTATGGTGAGGTTTCCATCGCCACCTCTCCTCTTAGAAAAATCGTGGATTTCGATGATAAGGTTTGCCTGTCCCTGCACCAGGTTTAATTGTTTTGGATTTAATGTAAATTCCCCATCAAATATATGGACTCCCTTTTTGTTGAATAGTCCTGTATAGGGAAAATTTTTTTTAAGGAGGGGAACCGCAGGGCCATCCTGTTTTATGCTCACTTTTACATCTCTTAGTCCCATCTTTACGTCAGAAATCACTACATTGAAGGTAGTACTTTTACTTATATACTCTGGTAAAGGAGTTAACTTAGCAAGTGGTTTTTTGCCCTCAAAGATAGTCATCAAGAACCAGATAAAAATGATAAAAATAATAACAGTCGGTAAGAGTGTAATGATCAATCGTGATTTTTTATTTCTTGACTTTTTCATTTCCTCTATTTAACCCTAATTTATTAATGGACCTGTCTTTCAGATTGGCATATATTTGGCTAAGAGATCGCTTTTGTCAATACTTTTTTATAAATTCTGATGGATAAAAAAACTCACATTGGTGTTATTGGTGCCGGGGAATGTTCTCCGTATATTTATAATCAGGCAAGTGAATTGGGTCATCTTATTGGAAAAAATGGCTGGGTTCTTTTTTGCGGAGGTCTTGGCGGTGTTATGGAAGGAGCAGCAAAAGGGTGTTATCAATCAGGTGGTATAACCGTGGGAATACTGCCAGGAAAAGAGAAGGATTCAGCCAATCCTTTTATCACACTCCCTATTGCAACAGGTCTTGGTGAAGGAAGAAACTTACTGGTAGTCAGGGCCTCTGATGTGGTTGTAGCTATTGCAGGCGGTTATGGAACTTTATCAGAGATAGGCTTTGCCCTGAAGATCGGAAAGCCAGTCATAGGCCTTCAGACCTGGCCGGGTATTGATGGGATCGATTACGTCGAAACACCTAAGCAGG
>QMLT01000081.1 GCA_003646875.1 Deltaproteobacteria bacterium | reverse complement strand
TGATATAATCTTGCTAAGCATATATTCAAGCAAATTCGCCTTACCTTGTTATAATTCTATTAATATTATCGGTGGCGGTATCATATGTCAATATCTAAGAAAGAGAGGAAACTGCTTGATGAAGTCCGGGATGTGATGCGGCTCCATCACTATTCGATACATACAGTATCACAATATGACTTGTCGTAAAGGACTGATGAATGAAGAAGATAAGGCAGATACCCACATATTTACACCCGTGGCGCTCTGCAAATTTCTGATAGGCTGTCCCTTGAAGAAATGCAATTGGATTTCATGAAAAAAGTAGATGAGGATAGATAGAAAGCCTTAGATCGCTGATTGCCTCACAACAAATACAGGAAGGAGAGGATTGATAAAAGAAGAATAGAAGTCGCCAATAAAATGAACGAGCGTTAATCCAAATATTACTTTATATCAGTAGTTTTTTGATCTTCCATTATATTAACAAATAAAAAACCACCCTCTGGTGGCTTTTGATATTTCAATTTCCTAAGGATAAGCTTGGGAGGCTTCTATCAAGGGCAGAGCCGCAACTTTAGCCCTCGGGTATGGCGCAGATTATGCCAGGGCCCTGGTGACTATCTCTGCCACATCCAAAACCTCTAATTTATCGTCCAGTTCTTCTATCTTAACCGCATCGTCCAGCATCTTGGCGCATTGTGGACAGGCAACTGCTATAATCTGCGCACCAGTATCAAGTGCCTGCCTGACCCTGATTCGATTGGGACTGTCTTCACCTCCACCAAGGATATCGGTAAAGAAGTTTCCTCCTCCCCCTCCACAGCAGAAGGCATTTTCCCTGTTTTGATCCATCTCAATCAGCTCGATTCCGGGAATGGATTTCAGGATTGTTCTTGGGGCTTCATATTCACCATTATGTCTTCCTAAGTAACATGGGTCGTGATAGGTTACAACAGCCTTATATTCTTTTAATGGTATCTTTTTGGACTGGATTAAGGGTGCAAGTATTTGGGTATAATGATATATCTCAATCTCTCCATCAAGGTCTGGATAATCCTTTTTAAATGCATTAAAGGCATGGGGATCAAGGGTGATAATCTTTTTGATACCAAGCCCCTTGAAAAGGGAAGTATTCTGTTCTGACAGATATTGAAATAGGCCCATTTCACCAAGGCTTCTCACCTCATTTCCGTCACAAATTTCCCTGTTACCAAGAATTCCGACAGAGAGCCCAGCCTTAATAAGCATATTTCCCACTGCCCTGGAAATCTTTTTAGCCCGTTCATCATATGAGCCCACGCAACCGATATAAAAGAGATAATCCTGTGCATCATAGGTTTCTATAGCTGTTCCATCTGCCCATTTTCCCCTCTCCTCGGCTGGCTCCTTATAGGGATTGCCACTGATGTTGATGTTTTTCAGGTAATCTCTTACAGGAGGTGGTATAATGCCTTTATTTACCATTTCTTCCCTTGCGGCAATAAAGATATTGACCAGATCATCACTGAATGTAAATACGCAGTGTTCGACACAGTTGGCGCATGTGGCACAGGAGAAAAGGATTTCCTGGAGGTGCTCGCTGTTTTTTATCTCATTATTGAGCCATGCCCGTATCAGCCACATCCTGCCTCCAGGAGAGTATGTCTCAAAGGAAAACTTCCGGTACGATGGGCAGTTAAAATCGGCATAATCACTGGTAAATTTGCAATAACCACACCTAAAGCATCTATGTACTATTTCTTCATATTTCATCTAATTCACCTCCCAGTTTCCAGGATTCATAATTCCATTTGGATCTAAGTTATTTTTTATCATCTTCATGAGATTACGTGTGTTTGGATCCATTCGCTCAAGCGCCATCCTCTGTTCATTTACAGTTGGTTTCCAAAAAACCCCACCAATTTCCAGGACATAATCACTAACCTCTTTGAGGGCCTTTCTTGTCCTTTCCATCATGTCAGGGTCTGCCCGGTTGAATGTAAAGGCAAAACCAAACATCATGCTGTGACCCCTGCCTATTATCCTTACCATGCCTGAGTATGCAAGATCATACTTATCTGAAAGCTCAACCAGTTTTCGTGAGCACTCTGGATATTTTTCTACCATAATAATAGGGCCGGAATATTCAAAGCCACCGCCCTTTTTTACATCCGCCAGTCTGGCAGCGCTTCTCTGGGGCATTTCCAGGAGTGTTGGCTTCATTAGCGGAGGAACTGACATAAAACCCCCATCTTTACTCTTGATAAATCGCTCCAGGGCCTTCCAGATCATTTTTCTCTTAAACTCTATTTCCTCGTCTGTATCTCCGGTTATATAGTAGCTCACATGGTGGTTATCTTTAAACATCATTGGCAATGGCTGTGTGAAAATAAGGACATCTTCCGCCATTTCAGTGTGAGTAATTTCAAATACCATATCCGGAACAAGATTTTCATTATCTGTGATAAATATGTCTACGTCTCTCATCTTCTTTTTGGGATAAAGCCTCAGCGCCAGTTTAGTGATAATACCAGTTGCCCCAAACCAGCCCAGAAATAGCCCGGACAAATCGGGAAGTGGCGCTCCTTTTGAGAACCAATCTGAAGACATAGAAGATGAACCAATATGACCGATCTCTCCGGATGGCAGCACAACCTCTAAACCGCTAACCATATCGGAATTAAAGCCATATTGTTGCGCAAGCCTGCCCTGGCCGTGTATCATTACATTTGCCGCTATTGTCGCTGCTGGAGGCGCATCAGGGAGACTGTGTCTCAGCCTTGGATAATTTTTCTCTAAGTATGCCTTTAGAAACCCCTGCGAAGCGCCGCCTTCAACAATTGCATATCGCGCCGTTTCGTTTACCTCAATAATCTTGTTCATCCTTTTCATATCAATCACTATTCCTCCTTTAAGGGGAATTACAAGCCCTGTCAGGCCAAGACCGGCGCCCATAGGCACAATAGCTATTTTTTCTTTATTTGCCAGTTTGACTATCTTTTGAATTTCTCCGGCTGTTTTTGGCAGAACCACATAGTCTGGTTTATGGTCTGGCATGAGACCTGGATCACGCGCATAGAAATAGGCCTCCTCTTTCTTATCGGAGACATAGTTTTCACCCACTATCGTGGCAAGTGTGTGGCCAATATCGCTCATAATATTATACCTCCACTTCCGGTTTTTCGCCTATAGCCATTCTGCATAGGTCAATTATGTGAACTGGTTTAATCCCTTTTTTTGCCACTTTTTCAGAGAGGGTATTTTGACAGGCCGGGCAATTAAAAAAACAGTATTCAGCGTCACTATCAACCATATCATCTATATTCCGTGTCTGCACATCATGGCGCAGGTCATAACCCGAAAGCATACCAAACATATCTCCACAGCAAAGGGCGTTTTCGTTTTGATATTTCCTGTCAACAAGTTCGGCGCCTATTAGTTGCATAATATCGGCTACAAAGTGATGTTTGTCAGAGGAAAGCCGAGATGAGCATGGTCTCTGATAGGCCACTTTAATATTCAAGGGCCTTATTTCATTACTTAATTCTTTTAATCTGTTGTATAAATATTCAAAGTAATGAATGGGCCTGAAGGGGACCTCCATACCATATGCTGGAGCAAGTGAGGCGAATGCGCCATAACACTCATCATGCATGCATACAACCTCTTCAACGTCCAGTTTCCTGAAATTATCTAACACCACAGGAAGCCTTTCCTTTATTATCGCGGTATTGGCAAAATGTATGTAGACAACATTACAGAAGAATTCCTGACCATAAATGTAGGAGGGCATAACATCATCAAAGAGTCTACCCTGAACTAATTGCAAGAATTCAGGCATGAAACCGAAAGACAATACCTTTTTCTTAATATCTCCTGTCTTAAATTTTCCCTGAGGTTCTCCGATATTGATCCACTGTTTCGTAATGGCCCTGGGTGCGGTAAGAATACCCTTTTTCTGCCTCATTTCAGTTATCAGATAGAAAGGGTGGTTGCCTCTTTTGCAATATTCTTCACAGCCATAACATGTAACACAATCATGCAGGACAAAAGAATCTTTTCCTTCACTTATCTTCAAAATTTCTTCTTTTGCCCTATCTTTATCCAGATCTATATACTGACATTTAACAAGACAATCTACTGTTGGACAGGTTTTACAGAGGTTGTTATTGAATTTTAGCTCATACATATTTCCTCCTTTTAGCGGTTTAAGCAATTTTTTCCTATCTGCAGTCAGGCAATATCAATCCTTACGTTCTATTTACTCACCTTTAAGTGGCAACAATACAGTGAATGAAATTTATATGTCAAGTTTCAGGATTTGCATGGTTAAAATTTGCTTAATTGGATTCTAATATTCATGGAGTTCCTCAGGGCAGTGTGAGTATTAGATAATAAATTTATTTCCTTAATTTTAACGCTGACATTACCTACTTTTAATGCTAGAAATCCAAAAAAGAAAGGTAATATTTTAGGGATTTACTATTTGACATATTATAAATGATAGCATACAAATTTGAGAAATTTAAAGGCAATAAAAGGTATTAAACTCCAGCTGAGGCCCTGGACGCGTTTTATAAGGAATAACCCCGCCGCAAGCGGACGGAGTATTTAAAATCATAATAAAGGGGGCTGCTATTATTGGAGAGGTCGTAATAAAGCCGAAGGGAAAGATTTTAGTCAAGTAAGGAATAATGTGATAGAGATAACGATACCCGGAAGGGGTAACTACACAATTAAGAATTTAGTCTTAGACCTCAATGGAACCATTGCCATAGATGGGAAAATGATACAAGGTGTAAAAGAAAAGGTGGCCATATTGAGCCAGAAGCTGGATGTTTTTTTGGTTACGGCTGATACGAATAAAAACGCCGAACTATTGACAAGAGATTTACCTATTACACTGTATAAAATAAAAGAAGCCGAAGAAAATGACCAGAAGCTCAGAATAGTGTTAAAAAAAGGAAAGAATAACACCGTTAGTATAGGAAATGGCTGTAATGATATTTCCATGCTCAAAGAATCTGCTATTGGAATCTGTATTGTAGGAGGGGAGGGGGCATCCGCTGAGGCGATGATGGCCTCTGATCTGGTAATTCCTGCTATTAATGATGCCCTTGACCTTTTATTAAAACCATATAGGTTAAGGGCAACACTGAGAAGGTAGTCTGATAAACTTATCGATTTGTTACATTGGCTGTGTTGGTGAAAAGAAAAATCTATAAGATTATGATCTCGAAGATAGAACAGGCAGGTTTTTGGCATTCTTGCCCTGTTAGATAGCAAAGACAGGGGTAATCATGAGTTTCCCATAGTGGGGGACATTAAGGCCTAAATTAAAAAATGTAATGCTTTGTCTAACAGGGTGAAGATTTTGAAATTATGACATGATAAAAATGATCAAAGACGTGTATTGATTGACTGATGAGGATGTTTGCACAGGTACAAAAATTTACCTTGTTAACGTAAGGAGGCTCTATGGATTTATTGAGCTCATTAATTAATATTGTAGGGGAAGATAGGGTATCAAATAATCAAGAGGAGCTTTTTATCTATTCTCGAGATTCAGGCGCACAACATCCCCGAAAGGCAGACTATGTTGTCATGCCCAAAACGGTTGATGAAGTCCAGCAGATAGTAATTTTAGCCAACAAGGAGAAGATCCCTATTACCCCGCTCGGTGGTGGTTTTACGCTGTCGGCTCTGGTTGTGCCTAATAAAGCCGGGATAGTCCTGGACATGAAAAGAATGGACAAGATTATCGAAGTAAATGACATAGGCAGATATGCTGTAGTTGAAGCAGGGGTATCGCAGGCTGCATTAAAGACGTATCTTGAGAAAAATTACCCTACTCTTCAACACTCTACCCCGGAGGCGCCCCCTACTGTTACAGTTGTGGGAAATGCCCTTATTCAGGGGCACGGGCATATATCACCACGCTACGGGGTTAACTCAGATATGATAAATGGGATGGAGGTAGTGCTCCCAACAGGCGAGGTATGCAAGATAGGATCATGCTCTGTTAGCCCTTATTGGTTTACAAGAGGGCCACTGCCAGATTTATCAGGGCTGTTTATTGGATGGTTTGGAACAACTGGCGTTGTAACAAAGCTTTCTATACGGCTCTATCCCAAACCACCATACAGGGAGGTAATGGCCTTTTCCACAGATGATATAGACTCAATAACAGATGCAATTCGTGAGGTTATGCATCTTGATTTATTAGAGGATTTCTTTCTTATAACCCAGGAGAAGCCCGATTGGATGAATCATGTCTTTTTTGTTATCATTGTATCCGCACACGCGAAAGAGGAACTTGAGCTTAAAAAAGATATGTATAAAAAATTATTTCGTGCCTTTAAAGGAGGAGACAAGGTAAAATTTGTGGAAGATCTACACCCGGCATTAGAGAAAAGATTCCTGGATGTGCCACCTCTGGCTGCCTTGGCAGCAGACTTTAGAAAGGGCGGGGGATTTGAATATACCGGTGCAATATTGCCCCTAAATAAGGTTCCGGAGGCATGGAGAAAGGGAATAGAGATTGCGCATAAACATGGAATGATAGTCTCGTATGTGCACCAGGTCTTAATGGGTAACAGCATTATGTTCGGGTTTAATTATTCCTTTAACAGGGCTGATGAGGAGGATGTGGAAAAAACCAGAAAGGCCCTTGATGAGTCAAACAGGCTGACCTTTGAGTTAGGGGGTATAGTGTGGAAGGGTGAGGTTGGAGCACAAAAATTAGCAATGGAGAGAATGGATCCAAATACTGCGGACCTAATAAAAAAGATTAAGGGGCTCTTAGATCCAAATGGAATAATGAATCCAGGAAACTGGGAGAAATAATATAGAAGATCCTTGCACCAATTTTAATATTGACTTTAATAAACATTATGGTAGAGAGATTAAAGGACAGAATGTTAGGTTTTCAATTAGGGATAATAAGTGAATTTCTGAATTTATTAACATTTTAAAAAGGGGGTTTATCATGAAAAAGGTATTCTGGATATTCATTGTTTTATTGGGTTTTTTCACTCTCTTTGTTATCTACCCATTATCTTCTGATGCAAGGCCCATTAAAGTAGGTATTATAGACTGTTATAGTGGTCCGGCCACAACATTCACCTATGATGTTCGCGACGCCTTTAAAATAGCCGTTGATGAAGTTAATGCCAAAGGTGGCGTCCTTGGAAAAAAGCTCGAGTTTACGACAAGGGACACCAAGTGTAAGGTTGATCTGGGGATTAGCG
>QMLT01000080.1 GCA_003646875.1 Deltaproteobacteria bacterium | reverse complement strand
CTTATAGGGCATGAGACAAAAAAAGACATACCCATGCTCCTTAAATGCAGCATTTTTAAGCTGCTGCCCCAACTTATTGAGAAGTTACAATTAATTGTAATGAACAGTTAAAGAGCATTATCGCAATGCAATTAACCAGTGGAATAGAATTTGCAGATCCAATGACAATCAGTGAAGTTTTTCGCCATGAATGGAGAGATATATTAAAATGCAAGGAGAGATATTTGTATGGGTGAAAGAATCCTCATTATCAGTAATGTGAAAAGGGATGTGGAGCTCTTTGAGGGAATCCTCGGCTCTAAAGGCTTTGATATCGAGACAATTTCTCTCTCAGACGAAATTGAAGAAACGATTCTCAAAGATGCATACGCTGTCATCCTTGGCGATTACGATCTAATTGGAAACAGGTCTTATAACTGGATCAAGATTCTTCAGGAAAATAGGTCTAAATCCTGTTTTATCCTTTATGGAGAAAAAATTAAATCAGATGAGACATCAGAGATACTCCAAAAAGGGATTTATGGGTTTATTCCCAGGGGTCTTCTTTCTGAACGTATCTATGATACTATTTTAAGCGGATTGGAAAACAGAAAGGCATTTGTTGAAATTTTAGGAATGATCGATGAACTAAGGGTTGTCAACGAAAGTCTTAAAAGGGAAAAAGAGGCCCTTCGGACAAAGAATCAGGAATTGGGGTTTATCAACCGACTTACCAGCGAGGTAGCATATGATCTTAATTGGAATGGGATTCTTCCCAAGGTTTTGGATGCTGGCCTTCTAAATGTTTTCGATGTTGAGCTTTTGAGTATCATTTACCGGCTCGATTCTAAATGGAATCTGGCTCTTTACTTATCAGAAAAGGAAATAAATAATGAAACACTGGAAAGGTTAAAGAGGAATATAGTGGACAGGTACTTTACACTGTCGAAAGAAAGCATATTAATAAAAGAGATGACCTTTCAATTGTATCCATCTAACCTGACTATAATGAACAAATCACGGCAGACAGGTGTCAAAGTGTCTTCCTCATCCCCTATCTCTTTTTCCAAACCATGGATCCTGCCTTTAACTTTAGCTAAAAAGCCATTAGGTATGCTTATTATCCTTCCTAAAAACAAGGAAGAGCTCAAAAAAGGAAAGAAAGAGTTGATGTCAACCATCTCAAATATCCTCGCCATGTCCCTGAAAAATGCCCAGGAATATCACAGACTCAAAGAGATGGCAGTCACAGATGGTCTTACCGGAATCTACAACCACAAAGGGTTTATAGACCTTACACAAAGGGAATTTCAGAGGGCAAGAAGGTACAATAAACCCCTTTCTCTGGTCATGATCGATGTTGATGGCTTCAAGGATATCAATGATCATCTTGGCCATCAGGCAGGGGATTATGCCCTGCGAGAGCTGGCCTGTTGCTTAAAGAGCGCTACAAGAAGCACTGATATATTAGCCAGGTATGGGGGAGACGAGTTTGCAATCCTTCTTCCAGAAATCGATATGCGGAAGGCGGAAGCGCTTGTAAAAAGGATGCTACATGCTGTCAGGAATCATGCCTTCAAATGGAGGTTTGAAGGAATTAAGGTAGAGATAAGCTGCGGAATCTCCAATATCGATGAGCTCGAAGAGGGGGGAAATATGGAAGAATTAATCCGCAGAGCTGACTCCAGGCTTTACACAGCAAAACAATCACGAAAAATATTTTATCCAGTGTCAGCAGAGGCATGATATCGCCGGATGCACATCAAAAGATATTTTATCCGTGTGTTACTATTTAGCCACAAATTATCACGAAGAAGAACTTAGTTCGCTTCGCTCAAAATTGGAATACTCGAATATTGGGGAAAAACAAGAACAATACTTTTATATGAAGGAAACTTGAAACCGGGTAACTACGAGTGATGAGAGTTATGAGTTGTGAGCGCGAGAAATGACAAATGACCAATGACAACAACTTAGCGACTCAACCATTTGACGAACTCAAGAGGAGATAATGCCATGAAAAAGAAGATCCTGGTGGTAGATAATAATCCTGTCATATTGAAGTATATGACAAATTTTCTTTTCAAAAATGGTTATCAAGTCCTTACAGCAAAGGATGGCCTTTCTGCCTTAGAGATCTTAAAGACGTATACTCCAGACATCATATTTGTTGATCTGATAATGCCTAATATTGGCGGAAAGAAGCTATGCCAGATAATCAGGAAGACGCCAAGGCTGAAGAATGTCTACATTATTATTCTATCCGCTGTCGCCGCTGAGGAGAAGACAAAATATACTGAATTCGGCGCCAATGCCTCAATTGCCAAGGGGCCATTTAATATTATGTCCGAACATATTCTTACTGCTCTCAGTCGATTGGAGAGAGGAATACCAAGCGCAGAGGTAATGGGACATGATAAGATTTATGCTCGAACAATCACAAAGGAATTACTCTCATCCCAAAAGCACTTTGAAGTCATTCTTGAAAGCATGTCTGAAGGGATCTTAGAGCTTACCCCTGACGCAAAAATAGTTTATGCCAATCCGATTGCTGTCTCCTTACTCGGAAAACCTGAGGAAAAGCTATTGTCCTGTGATTTCACCCAACTCTTTCAAGGGAATAACAGCCAAAGGGTTAAACATCTACTGGATACCTTAGATACCGCTTCAAAGACAATCCCTGAACATTCACCAGTGGCATTGAACGGCAAACAACTTTCTATGAAGATTTTACCGATCAAAGACAAAGAGGATAAGGTCATTATTATACTAAATGATATCAGTCTGCGAAAGAAGATGGAGGCTCAGCTTCTTCAGGCACAGAAGATGGAGGCCATTGGAACACTTGCCGGCGGGATCGCCCATGATTTTAATAACCTTCTCATGGGGATGCAGGGTTATACTTCTCTGATGCTCATGGATATTGAGCTTACTCATCCTCATTATAAAAAACTGAAAGGAATAGAGGATCAGATTCAAAGTGGGGCAGAGCTTACAAGGCAATTATTGGGCTTTGCCAGGGGCGGAAAATATGAGATCAAACCTATTAATATGAATGAGCTGATCAAAAAGACCTCTAATATGTTCGGAAGAACAAAAAAAGAGATAAAGATCAACAGAAAATATCAAAAAGATATCTGGACTGTAGAAGTAGACCAGGGACAGATCGAGCAGGTGCTTTTAAATCTTTATGTCAATGCCTGGCAGGCCATGTCCGAAGGCGGAGAGCTATTCCTTAAAACAGAAAATATTACCCTGGACGAAAGTTATGTCAAACCCTTCAAAATAGAACCAGGAAATTACGTTAAGATTAGTGTTACCGATACAGGTGTCGGTATGGATAAGCAGACAAAGGAAAGGATTTTTGAACCTTTCTTTACCACCAAGGAGATGGGAAGAGGAACAGGACTGGGTCTGGCTACTGTCTATGGTATCATTAAAAATCATGATGGTTTCATAAATGTCTATAGTGAAAAAGGCGAGGGAACAACATTTACTATCTATCTACCAGCCTCTGAAAAGGAAGTCGTAAAAGAGAGGATGATATCGGATGAGATCTTAAAAGGCGCTGAAACAATCCTGCTTGTGGATGACGAAGATATGATTATTGAGGTAGGCAGAGAGATGCTGAAGGCCATGGGATATAAGGTTCTCATAGCAAGAAGCGGGCAAGAGGCCATAGCTATTTACAGAAAGAAACAAGGCAAAATTGATATGGTTATCCTGGACATGGTAATGCCGTATATTAGTGGCGGGGAAACCTACGACAGGTTGAAGGAAATAAACCCTCGTATAAAAGTTCTTCTTTCAAGCGGATACAGTATTGATGGTCAGGCTTCAGAGATACTGGACAGGGGCTGTAATGGTTTTATACAAAAGCCATTCAACATTAAGGGGTTATCAAGGAAGATCAGGGAGATTCTCGATTCGTGATATTATAGTTTGAACTGATTTGGAACTTCACTTCGCTAGGCAACTCGTCGAGTGATTGTAGATCTTTACGACTTGACAACTCGACTATTTAACTACTCGACTAAAGTCGAAGGAATTTCAATACGTTATAGAAATTCCGAGTAACTTCTCAATAAGTTGGGGTATCTGTCGGACAATAAGGCACAACAAGGCCTACATAAAGTCAGGGAGCAGGGGTATGCTCCTTAAATGCAGCATTTTTAAGCTGCTGCCCCAACTTATTGAGAAGAAGTTATGATTTCCCTAAGGAAATGTCAAAGGCAAAGGAAATTTATGAAATTCAAGAGGAGCAAACATAATGGATGCTCTATGCGATATTTTCAGTGAGTTTGATGAACAGGATGAAGAGTTACAGCAATTCCTTATTTATCTCAAAGAACATATACCAGATGGCCTTTTTATGCTCGCTTTAAATCATAGCAGAGATATTTCTTTTGAGAAAGAACTCCCATTACCCGGTGAAATCCGTAATAGTCTGATTGCTAATGCGAAAAAGGAAAACGGTTTAGTCAATTCTGAACTCCCAAACGGCCTCCTGGTCTATGCCATGCCCGTCAAAGAGTTGAATGCGATATTGATTTTTTCTTTACCCAAGCAGTCCCCTGATTTGGCTTTGAAAGATAATAACATTGACATTATCCGATTATGTGTTGATCTGTTCCTTTCGCAAAAAGCGCTCCTGAACGAAAAGAAGTTTCAGGAGATTCAAAAAAAACAGCTCGATAGAAAGATTCATGTCTTAGAAAAACAATATCAGGATATACTTAAGGAAAATCACCAGCAGTATCAGCTCGTTCAAAAACAACAATCAGATTATTCCCGGAGCTTGGAGTCAGAGATCGCCAGGCATACAGCCAAACTTCAGGCGAGTGAGGAAAGATTCAGAACGCTTGCTGAAAATGCTCCTATTGGTCTGTCTATAATGAACCGGGATAACACGTTTGAGTATTTCAACCCAAAATTTACTGATATCTTCGGTTATACCATTGAGGATATCCCGGACAAACAAACATGGTTTGAAAAGGCATACCCGGATGAAGACTATAGGAACAATGTTATCTCCGCCTGGAAGGAGGATACGGCCGAAAATATTCAAGTTGGGGAAATTAAGCCAAGGGTATTTAGAGTGAAATGCAAAGATGGCCTGGATAAGATAATTCGATTCAGGAATTCAGCCCTGAAAGACGGAAGGCAGTTACTCACTTATGAGGATTTTACTATACAGGCAAAGGCAGAGGAGAGGTTAAAAATCCAGACAGAAAGGGCTATAAAGGTCAGCAAGGAACTGGAAGCGACCAACGCACAATTGGAAGAAGCTATGGAAAGGGCCAACAAGATGGCTGTTGAAGCTGAGTTAGCCAACATGGCCAAAAGCCAATTCCTGGCCGCCATGAGCCATGAGATACGAACGCCTATGAATGCTGTGATCGGTTTTACAGACCTGTTGTTGGATACCAATCTAAATGAGGAGCAGATCGATTATGCAAAAACTGTCAAAAGTAGCGGCACAGCATTGCTGTCTTTGATCAATGACGTTCTTGATTTCTCAAAGATTGAGGCAGGCCAAATGGATCTTGAATCCATTGACTTCGACCCGGAAATTACGGCCTATGATGTTTGCGAATTGATTCGCCCCAGGATCGGAAAAAAACCCATTGAGATTCTCTGCCGGATTGGCAATCAAGTTCCGGCTTATGTAAAAGGGGATCCGGGGAGGTTTCGCCAGGTATTGGTAAATTTGATGAGCAATTCTGCCAAGTTTACCGAAACAGGCGAGATAGAACTATCACTTGATATTGAAAAAGAGCAGGATAACCGGGTGAAACTTCATGCTGTAGTTCGTGATACAGGCATTGGTATTCCAAAGGAAAAAATTAATACCATCTTTGAGGCCTTTCAACAGGCGGATAGTTCCACAACCAGAAAGTTTGGGGGCACTGGTCTTGGGCTATCTATATGCAAACAGATATCAAAACTCATGCATGGTGATGTCTGGGCAGAAAGCGGGGCGGACAGTGGTCCGGGCAGCGCCTTTCACTTCACAGCCTGGTTAGAGAAATCTCAGGTCAAGCGGGACAGGAAAATTGCCCGGGTTTCTCTTTCAGGCAAAAAAGTCCTCATTGTTGATGATAATAAAAACAACCTGGATATCCTCAAGCATATGTTAGAAACTGTTGGCATAAGTGTTAAGCAGCTCACAGGAGGAGAGGAGGTCAAGTCAACGGTTCAAAGGGCACTTCAGGAAAACGCTCCTTTTGACCTCTGCGTTATAGATATTCAGATGCCAGGGATGAGCGGATATGATGTGGCGAGAGAAATTAAAAATTCAGAATTAAAAATTAAAAATATCCCTCTGCTTGCTTTTTCTTCTTCCACAGACCGTAGCGCCAAAAGATGTTTGGAGGCTGGTTTTGACGGTTTCCTCCCCAAGCCTATTAGAAGGCAGAAACTATTGGATATGATCCAAAGGTTGCTTGGAAAAGGGGCAGATGGCGTAGGGCATAGGGCAGAGAGCAGAGGAAAAGGGATTGTTACCCAGCATTCTCTAAGGGAGGAGGTTAAACACTCGGTGCGCATTTTGTTAGCCGAAGATAACGTAGTTAACCAGAAGCTGGCCGGGATGATGTTGACCAAGGCAGGGTATCAAGTGGAGGTGGCCAATAACGGGAAGGAGGCAGTTGATAAATATACAACTGAACCTGACAAGTATGATCTGATCTTCATGGATATGCAGATGCCTGAAATGGATGGGCTGGAAGCCACGAAAGAAATCAGGAAACACGAGATGTCATTGGTCACTGGTCATTCGTCATTGGGAAAAGAAAAAACAAATGACAAATGGCAAATGACAAATGACAGCCCAAAGGGCGAAATGACAAATGACAGCCCAAAGGGCGAAATGACAAATGACATGAGCGTAGCGACTCACATACCAATAATAGCTCTTACTGCCAATGCCATGAAAGGCGACAAAGAGATATGTCTTGACGCTGGCATGGATGATTATGTGACCAAGCCGATCAAAAGAGAGATTGTATTTGAAATGATAGAGAAATGGGTTCTTAACAAGGATGGCTTATGAATATTCGGGTATTAGCATAGCATTTTGGGTAACTTCTCAATAAGTTGGGGCAGCAGCTTAAAAATGCTGCATTTAAGGAGCATGGATATGTCTTTTTTTGTCTCATGCCCTATAACTGATGCACAGGCAGACCCCCATAAATCGGGACACCAACCGACAAGTCGCATAATAGTAAAATCCACGTTGCACGTGTGTCCCGATTTATGGGG
>QMLT01000079.1 GCA_003646875.1 Deltaproteobacteria bacterium | reverse complement strand
CAAGTCTGCCTTAAAATCTCCGATTATATTACCTCTAAAAAATACAGAAATATCCTTCTGCCTTTCTACACATAGTCCATACCCGGTTAAGACAATATATAAGGCATTTTCATACACAGATTCTAGAAATCCATTACCAAGCTCATTATAAACTTCGTAAAAGCTTTTAAGGATAATATCTGTCGTTTCTTTGTGTTTTAGCCTATCTGTGTTCATCTGTGTGAATCTGTGGCTGAATAGTTGATTTCATGTTATTATTTCACCCTCCTCAGCATAAAATCTACAGCTGTTGTCAAAGGATCTGGTATATTTGCGACATCAGGGCAGTAAGCGAGTTCTCCCTTTATCATATCTCTTAGGTGACTTTTTGTAGATAAATAGGAAGAAATGATGTCTATTCTATTTTTTACCGCGATTTTTTCCCCAAACACCTGGCCTCCCAAGAGTTTCCCTTTTTTATCTGCAATGAGTTTTACAATCAACTCCTTATGTCCGGGATACCAATCTGCTTTATTTTGTCCTTTTATTTTTTGGATTACGAGTTCATAGCCTTCTTCCTTTGCTTGTTCTGATGTGATTCCCGTAGAACCTACAGCGTAATCGCCAAATATTGAGATAAAGGTGTTCAGTGTTCCACTATAGATTGCCCTTCCTCCTGCAGCGTTTATCCCTGCAACCCTTCCTTGTTTTAGCGCTGGAACTGCCAGCGCTGACCCGCATTTTTTCTTTGTCATAGCGTTATAGGTTTCAACGCAGTCACCTGCTGCATAAACGCATTTCATATTTGTCATCATTCTATTATTTGTGATAATGCCGTTTTTATTGCAAGAAATACCACAATTTTTTAGCCATTCTATGTTAGGAATAATACCACAGGCCAAAATGATAAGATCTGTTTTATATTCCTTTTCATCTATGATTATGCCTTCTACCTTATCTTTGCCTATCACCTCTTTCACCCTGGAATCTGTCAGCACCTTGATTCCGCTTATTTCTAAGTATTCCTGAACATGCCTTGCCATATCATTATCTAACGCATTTGGGAATATCTGGCCCATCATTTCTGCAATCATGATCTCTAAGCCCTTCTTTTTCATTGCCATTGCAAACTCGACTCCAATAGCGCCTGCCCCAATTATTGATATCTTGGTGTCCTGGTTGACAATGTTATATAAATGGGAAACCTCTTCTAAAGTATGCAGGGTATGAGCGTAGCTCCCTAAAAACCTTTCAATATTAGTTATTGGTGGAATTATCGGTCGCGCTCCTGTGGCAATAATGAGGGAGTCATACTGAAAGGCATTTTGACCTTCCTGGTTTTTTATTACTACCTCTTTTCTGTCTGGATTTATTTTTACCTCTTCTGTGTTCAAATATAACTTAGTCCTTGGTCCTCTTGCTGGGAAATCATGTTTAAGTGATCCAAAATCCAGCCTTCCTTCAAATGCAAAGGGCATTCCACAGGATGAATACATTTCGTATCCTCTTTTTTCTATAATGCTCACCTCTGCTTTTGGGTTTGTATGGTTTACTGCAGCGGCTGCCCCTGATGACGAAGTACCCATGCCTATGATAATAATATTTTTTTCTTTCATGTTCTCTTGTAGTGTATCTTCTTCAAGATTTCAGAGGCATGAAATGAGCTTCTGACATAAGGTCCGGATTCTACATGCAGGAATCCCATTTCTTCTGCTCGGTTTTTATATGCCTCAAAGATGCGTGGATGTATCCATTCAGAAACCTCTATGTGTTTCTTTGATGGCCTCGCATATTGACCTATTGTGAACACATCACAACCCACATCTCGTAAATCCCTCATCACACTTAAAACTTCTTCAAATCTTTCTCCCAGTCCTACCATCATTCCGGATTTTGTATAAATCTCAGAATTTCTTTGCTTCACTAAAGCCAAGAGGGATAGCGATTTTTCATAATTTGCCTGAGGCATGACCGATCTATATAACCGTGGGATTGTTTCTACATTATGACTTACAACCTCAGGGAATGCCTCAACTACCCTGTGTATTGAATGAACAAAATCTGGCACTAAAACTTCAAGGACAGTATCAGGATTTTTTTCCTTAACTTTTTTTATTGTCTTAACAAAGTGCTCTGCTCCTCCATCTTCTAAGTCGTCTCGTGTTACAGATGTTATCACTACATAATCAAGATGAAGGAGGGAAAGGGCCCGTGCCACCCTGTCAGGTTCACCACTATCAACATCCTCAGGCCGTTTTGTTTCAACATTGCAAAACCTACAATTTCTGGTGCAGGTTCGCCCCAAGATCATAACCGTGAGTGTTTTATGTTTATAGCATTCTCCTCTATTAGGACAAGCCGCTTCCTCACAGACAGTGTTAAGCCTATTTTCCCTGATGAGGGCCCTCATCTGAATCAGGTCATTTGCCCGTATAACCTTTCTGAACCATTCAGGTTTATTCATCGATCTCATAATTGAATACTTTGACAAAGGCCTTCACATAGTTCTCTTTTAATTCTTTGAAGCCTACCTGTTTTCCTAAAATCTGTTTCATGTTTGTCAGTTTTATTCCCGACATTCCGCAAGGGTTAATGTGACAAAAGTTTTCCATCTCATCTAACACATTAAGGGCAAATCCATGCATGGTTATTGTTTTTGTTCCTTCCCGGGCTTGTATTTTTTTAAGGGCATAGCCAATTGCTGCAATCTTTTTATCTCCAACCCATAGCCCGGATAGTTTTTTATGTCCCTCTTCTGCCTTAATATTATATTTTTGTAAGAGGTCTATGAGACTCTGGCATAGTTTGGATTTATATTCTCGTAATTGTTTTCGTTGGGTGTCTATTATCGGGTAGCAGATTAACTGGCCAGGCCCATGATAGGTTACATCTCCTCCCCTGTCTGTTCTGTGTACCTGTATTCCTCGTTTCATTAAAAAATTGTTGGGTGCTAAGATGTTTTGGTTTTTTGCAAAATAACCTAAGGTAATTGTTGGTGTATGTCTTAATAAAATAAGGGTATCATATGCATCATTATCTTTTATATTGTACAGCGCTGATTTTTGCAACATCAGCCCGGTGGCATACTCGAGTTCTCCTTCTATATTGAGAATATTACACTTCATGTTACCCCATGTTGATTTTTTCTTATAAGTTCAGCCACCAAGTCTCAAAGGCACAAAGAAATGATTATGTCTCTTATTAAAAATAATTTTTAAAGAATTATATAATAATCTTGGTGACTTGGTGTCTTTGTGGCTAAACTCTTACATTTTTTCTTTATAGTCTTCTGGATTGATGAGATTTTTTAATTGTTCTTCATCATCTGTTTCAATCTCTATAAGCCATGTTTCATATGGTTTTTTGTTGATATTAAAAAGATCTCCTCCGTAAATGTTGGTTTTTGCTGTCTCTCCAGTGTCAAAAACATCTCCTAAACTATCTTCGTTTACTGCTACGACTTTCCCGCTAATTGGTGAAATCAATTCAGAGGCACCCTTTTCGGATTCTATTTGGCCCCATGCTTGGAATTGCTCTAAATTTTCCCCTATTTTGGGCAACTCGACGGCATAGATATCTTTTAAGTTATCCTGGGCATAGTCAGTAATACCTACCTGGAATCTGTTTTTCCCAATTTTTTTAACCCATTCATCTGTCTCTGTATACATCCGATCATCCAGTACCAAATACTCTCTAGCCATCTTTGAACTCCTTCCCGCCTTAATTTTCTAATAGTGAGGTCCTGTTTCGCTTTCACATCATACAACGGAAGGCCACATGGTGACTTCTCAATAAGTTGGGCTTTTTCACAATATCTGGCAAAAATTACTTTGCCGTCAAATGTACCCGAACTATTGAGAAGTTACGCGACATGCTCCTACAATGTGTCTCTCAAAAGCTTTTTAATCAAAGGTTCTGACTTTTCCTCTGGTAGGCAATACGCCATCTCTGTAAAATTACCTCTAAACTGAGAAATCTGTTTGCTTATGTGTTTGTTATCCTGAATTATTTCTTTCATATATCCTGCCAGCTTTTCAAAGTCTTTTTCTTTCATCCCAAACCTTGTCATTTCTTGAACACCTGTTCTTAACCCACTGCTGGAACTAAACCCCTCATCATACGGTGTTGCCTGGTAGTTTACTACAATGTTGTTTCTCTCTAATCTTTCAGCTACGTCAGCCCCTTTTGCATAGCCTACATTTAAAATTACCTGATGCGTCTCTGTATAACTAACATCAGGGTCGCCTTCAACAGTAAACCCACTATCTCTCAGTGCCTTTGCAAAGGCCTTTGCGTTCGAGATTACCTGCTTTTGATACGCTCTACCATACAGATTCATTTCATATGTGGCCATGAGCAGCCCCAACAATGTTCCTAAATGATGATTACTTGTGCTTCCCGGGAATGCTTCCCTTTGTATTGCTTCCCACACTTCATACTCCTTTGTTCCTTCTTCCATATTGCCTGCCACAATACCCCTTTGTGGCCCAAAGAATGTTTTATGGGTAGATCCTGTGACTATATCTGCACCTTCTTTAAAGGGTTCCTGGAAATATGGCCCGACTAGACCCAGTACATGGGCCATGTCGTACATCAGAATCGGTTTATCTTCCATGGTATCAACTATCTTTCTTATTTCAGCTACTGGTTCCGGGTGCAAAACCATGCTCTTACCTAAAATTATTAGTTCTGGTTTATGATCATCTATTAATTGAGCCGTTTCTTCCAGATCTATTTTATAAGGGTTATCTTTTTGTATTGGGAAGTTAATAACAGCAGGTTTCTCTGTTACAGGATCTCTCATTACATAATGCCTTAATGCGCCCAGGGGTTGTGCACTGAGATGTCCGCCTTTTCCTAGATGGTGGTTCATAACCTTTCTGAGCCTTTGTAACTCTGTTTTCTTATCGAGCCTGTTTTTGTAGTCTACTAAGGCACTAAAAACCGTTTTGTTCGCTTGCTGTCCACTAATAACCCTTGGTTCTACCTGTGAGCAGCCTAAGAATTTTGCCATCTCTTTGATTAACAGGCCCTCTTTTCTTATTATGAATTCAGTTCCTTGGTAGAAAGGTATTTCCGATTCTCCTAATGCTTCAATTATTTTATGTTCCGCATACCTTCCTGAGGGATCCATAAGTGTAAGAAATCTAACAAGTTTTGAAGGGGTCTGTTCTGAAGGGATCAGATTGATGGTTTTTTTCTGCCGCCATACATGGTTTTCTACAGTCTCTTTAACCAAGTTTTCCATCAGGAGAGGCAGCCCTTTGTCTTCCTCTACATGCTTTTCTCTTTTTTTGACCAAGATAGTTCTCGAGTAAGGAGGCGCTTCGCTGCTAAGGTGCCTTTCAACAATTATTCCCTCGAGAATTCTGCCCTTTGCATGTATCTGGACTTCTTGATTTTCTTCTGTTTCAGAATCAATATAAGCGAGGCAAATGGACCTTTTTCCTTTTTCTTCAGTGATGTGTGAAGTCACACCTTCTTTATCAAACTTCCAATATGAAACCATAGATCCACTTCTGACTTCACCTATCAGCCTATCATTTATGTAAACTCCGTCACCCTGCCTTGCTGCGCCTATGGTGGAGATCGCTATTGACATTATTCTTTTTGGCAAATAGCGTTTTGCACATTTTCTTTTGTTCTCTAACTGCTTCAACTCTCTAAACTGCCTCTTTAACGCCTGCTTGCCAATAAATTGTCCCTTAAGCCTTGAAAAGCTGACTGCATATTTTGCAAGAGGAATTGCAAGGATGGGAATTTCTTTGCCTTCTTTATCTTCTCCAAATTCGTGGCCATATAAAGGGAGGTCTGCCTCGAGTCGTAAGCTGTCTCTTGCTCCTAAACCCGCAGGGATTATGTTGTGCCTTTTGCCAACCCTAAGGGCCTTTTCCCATAAAGTTACAGTCTTTTCTCGAGGAACAAATAGCTCAAAACATAGTGGTTCTCCTGTATAACCAGTTCTTGAGATTATCACCTGTTCGCTTTCGAATTCTGTTACACTCAAATTATTCCTTCCAACATCTGGGAGCTCTGTTACATCTTGAAATATCTCCTCTAACACACTTTTTGCCTTTGGTCCCTGCAATGCTAACATGGAAATCACTTCTGATTTATCTTCCAAGCGTGCTTTTGGGAATTGTTTTATCTGTTTTTGAAACCACTCCCAGTCTTTCTCTCTATTAGATGCGTTCACTACTAATATAAAATCACTCTGATTTATCTTATAGAGGTACGAATCATCTATTGCTCCGCCATTTTCATTAGATATTATGGTATATTGTGATTGCCCTGTTTCAAGAGCGGCTGCATTATTTGTGAGAACATGTTGTAAAAAATCTGTAGCCTGTTCTCCTGTGATAAAGAATCTGCCCATGTGCGAGACGTCAAACAAACCACCATACTTTCTTGTTGTTAAGTGTTCTTGGATTATTCCTGTTTCGTATCGTATGGGCATCTCCCATCCGCCGAATTCCACCATGTCTCCGCCGTGTTTCTTATGCCAATCATGAAGGATTGTTTTTTTCATTGGTACACCCTAAAGTATTATGAAATTTCCTCAAAGAAACAGGGAAGCTTCGAAATGATTCCGAGACTCCCCTGTCCCTTTACCTGAGAGATTACCGCTTAGCCCGTGGGCTTCCGGGATTTCCCCTTCATTGGCCTTTCTAAAGGCTCCCTCCAGAGGATAAATGGATTACGGTCCTTTTGCCTGAGAGTTTCTTCCAACTTATCGGGGTTTCAGCTTCGGCGCCCTGTCAAGCGAAAAAATATCGCCTGTCGGGACTCTCTTATAACCCAGTTGTTCTTCTTTACTATAAAATTAGTTTCGCTTTTATGTCAAGCTAAAGACTAACACATCAGCAACTCTCGCTAATAAACAAAATAAGATTACTTCCTTGATAGCTTCCCTCACAATGATATAAAAAACTTATATGTCATTGCAATTCCGGCAAACCCGGAAGGAGCAATCTCAGTTTTTTACAGATACACTGAGAATTGTTGTCAAAGCACGTCATTTAAAAATCAAGGTTGACTAAAACAGCAGATTTAAGATAATTATTTCTCATAAATTATCTGAGTCTCTTTACTCCAACAGGTAACCATACACCTGTAGAAAAGATTGCTGCCTTCCTATGAAGGAATCACTCAGATTTGCGCAGGAAAGATAGACAGTAACAGCGGATAAGTAATTTAAGCCTGAATAGGGAACAAGATCAAGTTCTATGTATCAATATCTCTCTTAACGCCAAAGATGAAGACAGCATAGGCATAGAAATGATAATTAGTAAATTGTCTAAAAAGAGGGAACTGGTTCCTCGCATTTTGAAATACAAAGGCCCATATCCCCAATTCTTAAGCTAAAATTCTTTTATGT
>QMLT01000078.1 GCA_003646875.1 Deltaproteobacteria bacterium | reverse complement strand
TTAATAATCCGTTCAAACTTGACCACATAATTACAAACAACACAGGGATTTGGTGTTAAGCCCAAAAAGTAAGATCTAGTAAAATAATCAATGACCTCTTTTTGGAAAGAATTGTTTACATCTAAAAGATATAAGGGGATATTTAATCTATCTGAAAGTAATTTAGTTATCCTTACCTTTTCTTCCCTTTCTTTGGGTGAAATGGGAAGAAGAAGATGAATCCCTATAATATTCCACCCTTCATCCTTCAAAATAGATGCAGCATAAGCGCTATCCACACCGCCACTAAGGGCCACGGCAATGGTTTTTTCCCTATTAGTCATGTCTTGAGCTTGGATTTTGTTAACGGACTATTGATATTACAAGGGTTCAGTGTTGGAGAATTATTCGAGGAGGCCCTTGTCGAAATTGACCTCCATGGCCTTGGCAGGACAGGCTATTACACAAAGCTCGCAGGCGCTGCATTTATCCTTATCAAATGCCACTCTCATCTCTGGTCTTTCAATATAAAGGGCGCCGGTAGGGCAAACTGCTGTGCACGCTCCACAATGAAAACATTTCTCCTCATTTCTCTTTATATCCTGGCTTATATTGTCTACCTTTATACCGAGATTCTTGAGATACTTAACACCGGATTTGTAGTTTTTCCGGTGTCCGCTCAGCTCCATAACGACCATTCCTTCTTTTCTGGGATAAATGGTGGCCTTTAATATATTACATGAGAGGTCAAATCTCTTGACCAAATTCATTACAATAGGTTCATTGACAATCTCTCGAGGAAACCTGAGGTGAACCATCTTTGCGTACATACCAACCTCCTTATCTATACTTTTCCATTACTCTTGCAAATCCAGGCATTGCCCTTTCTATTGTGTCATTTTCCACACAAAAGGCAATTCTAAAGTACCCGGGGCCTCCAAAACCTGCTCCCGGAACAGTGAGAATATTCTCCTCCTGAAGAGACCTGACAAACTCCACATCATCTGGAATAGGGGTTTCAGGAAAAAGGTAAAATGTCCCCTCGGGCATGGCAAAACGGTAGCCAGCGGAATTCAGACCTGCGCAAAGGAGATCTCTCTTTTGCCGATAAAGCTCCACGTCAACACTATCCTCCAATAAAAACGGTACCACCCGTTGCATCAAGGCCGGGGCGTTTACAAACCCAAGGATTCTGTTGCACATACCTAATCCCTCTATAATAATATCCTTATCAGCCATAAGGGGATGGACAGCAACATATCCAATTCTTTCTCCTGGAAGAGATATATCTTTCGAGAATGATGTTACCACAAAACTCTCTCTATAGGCATTAAATATAGAGGTAAACCTCAAACCATTATAGATTATTTTGCTGTATGGCTCGTCAGATATCAGATAGATTGGCTCCCCATATCTTTGGCTGTATCGGTCTAAAAGCTCACCCAATTGTGTCAGTTCCTCATTTCTGTAAACCTTACCTGTGGGATTGTTGGGGTTGTTTATCAATACTGCTTTTGTATTGGAATGGATAGCTCCCTCAATTGCAAAAAGATCAAGGGAAAAGTCAGGATTGGTATTAACAGTCCTGGCAATACCACCATAATTATCTATATAAAAATTATATTCCATAAAATAGGGCGCAGGTATAATTACCTCATCACCTGGATTAAGTATGGTTTTCAGGACCACATTTATTGCCCCGGCTGCTCCTACAGTCATAACTATATCCTCAGCGCCAAAGGAAAGGTTATGGATATCTCCCAGGTAATGAGCCACCGCCTCACGCGTTTCAACAAAGCCCGCATTCGGCATGTATCGATGCATACCGGATGAATGGTTGGAGGTCAATTCCCTTAAAATCTCTCCAAACTTTGCTGGCGGTTCAAGGTTTGGATTTCCCAGGCTAAAGTCAAATACATTCTCAGGGCCATATTTTTCTTTTCTGAGAGCTCCCTCCTCGAACATCTTTCTTACCCATGAGGCATTCTGGATTGAGGTTCTAATTTTGCTTGAAACAGACATTTTATACCCTTTCTTACCTATAAGTTAAAAAATAAAAAAAGGCCGTGGAAATTTTGTCTTTCCACGGCCTGATTAGCTCTTTATTGCCCTATTCAATCAGGTCCGCGGACAGAGATAAAGCCAAAAAAATAATAAACAAAATAATTATTAAAGAAAACGAATGATTTTTTTGCCATTTCCTTAACCTTCTAAAAATTGTATAATACTATAAATAAAAGAAAAAGTATTTGTCAATGAAAAAGCGCTTCACCTTAACACTTTATAACACATAACCGTCTCAGTTTTATTTTTTACCTTTATTTCTCCCTTTTTTTGTATACGAAAATGACCCTGACTCCGGCCATATGTCTCTTCTCCGATAATTATTTCACCGCCCTTTGCTATCTGCTCTAATCGCGCCGCAACATTTACGCTATCGCCTATAGCTGTATAATCCATTCTATTCTTAGAGCCTACATTTCCCACTATCGCAGCGCCTGTGTTTATCCCAATCCCTATCTCAAATGTCTCTCTATCTTGTTTAGACCTAATTTCCATAAGACCTTCAGTGGCATCCTGCATTTCTATGGCCGCCTTAATGGCTCCCCGCGGACTATTGCTTTCAGGGGGAATAAGCCCAAATAGGGCCATAAGCTGATCTCCAACAAATTTGTCCAATAGGCCATTATTTCGAAAAATGATATCCACCATGATGCTAAAAAATTGGTTAAGCATGGAGACTAAGTCTTCGGCTCTCATCCTTTCTGCAATCATGCCAAAGGATCTGATGTCGGCAAAAAGGATTGTCACATCCTTTCTTTCATTCTCAAAGAGCGCTCCTTTCCTTGAGTCAATAAGCTTTTCAATCAGGTTCTCTCCCACATATCTGCTCAACATGTTCCTTAGTTCTTCTTCTTCTTTTGCCTTTTTATAGGATTGAGAAAGATCTCTCGCATAGATCATAAGCTGCATGGATTGCTCACTAATTTCCCTGTTAGTTTCCTGCAATTTCTTGAGAATGGAGTTAAAATGCGCAGCTATATCCTCCAGCTCTTGATCAGCGTTGATCTGAACAGGTTTGCTTTTTAACCCAGCTTCAACCATGCCTGTCTTTCTGGACAGGTTAACAAGTTGATCGGCTGACCTTCTCATAAGAGAAAAGCCTGTTAAAATAGAAAATAGCCCTAATGCGGAAAAAAGGGCGCCCATTTCTGTCAAATCTATTTTTTCATAGACAAAAAGATAGACGACCAGGAGAAAAGGGATGATCCCCAATAAGACTAAAATGATACGCGTCTTTCCAAAAAAACTTGTGGAGTTTTGATATTTCGATTCCAACATCGGTATTATTAAAGATTATCTGAGAATTCTCAATGGTTCACCCGGTTTTTATATCAAGCCTTTCAAAATGCATCGGTGTATCAAATCTAATAGCTATGCCAATTTCTTCACTTTTTTCATCACTGCCTGAATTATTTGATGCATCTATCCTTATAACCGTTGCCTTTGCTCTCATAAGGGCCTTCACATCATCGGTTCCGGGCAAATAAATCTTCGTTTCCAGTAGTTGGCCTGGAAAGTATTTGCCTGCCAATTTGCTCATAAACATGGCGCCTTCCCCGGAGATATTCTTCAGAACTGCCCTGTCCTTGTATTTATTCCCAGCAACGTCTTCAGCAAATACTTCCAGCGCGAATTCAACTGGAAAGCGAGCAAAATTTCTTCTTTCGGGTTTGTTATTCATTTTTTCCTTAAGTTTAATCTCTACCACTCCGGGCAAAACCAGAACGTAAAGCATTATCCGCTGAACCCACTTCTTCTTTAATCTTTAAAATCTCATCTATATTCTCCATAAAAACATCTACCACATCAGGATCAAAATGCTTTCCACGCTCTTTCTTGATGATTTCGCATGCCTTTTCGATAGGATAAGGCTCTTTATAAGGGCGTCTTGATGTAAGGGCGTCAAATACATCCGCCAGCCCAGCGATTCTCCCGACCAGAGGGATCTGATCATCGGAAAGTCCTTTCGGATACCCCGTGCCATTCCATTTCTCATGATGGGAGATGGCTATTTGCTCTGCAACCTGGAGGATTTCCGCCCTGGAGTGTGCCAGGAGATTTGCCCCTATTATGGTGTGAGTTTTCATGATTTCAAATTCTTCCTCTGTCAATTTACCCGTTTTCATTAAGATGGTATCCGGAATACCGATTTTCCCAATATCATGCATCGGGGAGGCATAGAGTATGTTCTTAACCTCCTCGGCTGGTAACCCAAGCTTTTCGGCTATCAAGGCGCAGTATCGACTCATGCGGATGATATGCTCGCCAGTGTCTTCATCCTTATATTCGGCGGCAAGCGCAAGCCGGTGAATGGTATCGAGGTAGGCTTCTTTTAGCTCTAAGACGGTCTTATTCAGGTCATCGGCATATTTCAGTAGTTGCTGATTTGCAGCTTCAAGATCTTTGCTTTTTTCTCTTTCAGACTGATAGACTTTAGCAAGATCTTCCGCATATTTTTGTAGTTGATTACTCGTTAAAGAAGCGTCAGGTAAATTATCCTTTTCCATGGAAAGCTCCCTTAGATCCTGGATACTTGATGCTCGATGCTAGATACTCGATAAATCCAATAGCCAGGATCAAGTATCAAGTTTTGAGTTTCGCCTGCCCCAGAATTTCTTCCACCTTCTTTATCAATTCCAGAGGACTGAAGGGTTTTGTAAAATAATCGTCAGCGCCGACTTCAAGGCCCTTTTCTCTGTCAGACTCCTGACCTTTAGCAGTCAGCATGATTACAGGGATGTCCCTGGTTTCAGGCTCATTCTTTAGTATGCGTGTCGCTTCCAGGCCGTCTATTCCGCCAGGCATCATAATGTCCATGATGATCAGGTCGAGTTTTTCGGCTTTAGCAATCTCTACTGCATCTTCCCCGCTTTTAGCCTTCAGGATTTGGTAATCCCCTGTCTTCAGGGTCACCTCCACCAACTCCCTGACCTCTGGCTGGTCATCTACTATGAGAATCTTTTTCATCACTTACCTCTCCCTTTTTTTATTCTTCATCCTGATATCTGAAAACCCTTCAATCAAAGATATACAATCTTAAATCGGCACCTTGAATATCACCGTGGTTCCCTTACCCAGCTCACTCTCAGCCCACACCTTTCCACCATGGGCCTCTACCAGATTCTTGACAATATTCATACCTAACCCGATCCCTGGAACGCCTGTATTTGAGACATCAACCCGGTAGAATTTATCAAATATTTTTTCAATCTGATCCGGGGCTATCCCTATCCCTTGATCTCTTACAGAAACCTGATAATGTTCTCCCGTTAATTCGCCAATCACCCAAATATGGCCACCTTCAGGAGAATACTTGATAGCATTGGTGAGAATATTTTCTAAAACCTGCCTCATCTTTTCCTTATCTACAATCAATTCTACAGATTCCTCTGGCAATGTAATATCAAATGTGTTTTTTGGAGAGGATATCTGAAAATAGCTAACTGTCTCTCTGATAATTTCGTTAATATTGCAGGGAGCTTTATTCAAAGACAATCCCCTGCCTGACTCCAGGCGGGAAATATCAAGCAATGTGTCGACAATATTTGCCAGGTTCTTAGATTGTTCGTTTATATAAGAAAGAAACTTTTTTCTCTCCTGCTCTTTGATGTCATCCCGGTTTAAGAGAATCTCAGAAAATCCCTGTATGGAAGTTAGAGGAGTCCTGAGTTCATGGGCTGCTATAGAGATGAACTCAGTCTTCATCCGATCCACCTCACGCTCTAAAGTCACATCATAGAGCATGGTAATAATGCCTTTTTGTGTGCCAATTTTGCCTACAATCAAAGAGGTCCTCGCACGAATAATACGGGGCTGGCTTGCATTCTCATCTGGCACTTCAAATTCAAATTGTTGGCCAGTCTCCTTTTTATCCAGAATTGCCTTAAGCTGCTTTCTGATGGTCTTATCCCGAATGGCGAAATCTATGGGTCTGTCAATCACCTCGCTAAGCCTTATCCCTAAAAGATCCTCTGCTGCTCGGTTCATGAGAATGACACGATAGTACATGTCTGTCACAATAAGCCCGTCGCCAATGGATTTGAGTATACCGTCGATCCTGTCTCGCGCCTCCTCTGTGTCGTAGAGGGCACGGTGTAGCTCTTTAGTTCGCTTCTTAACTCGCTTCTCTAAGGTATTGCTAGCCCTATGTAATTTCTCATTTGCCTGCCTGCGCTTTTCCTCAAGCTCAAGGCTATGGAGCGCAGAGCAAATATCCCCTGCCACATCCTTGAACAATAATTTCTCTTTTTCATCTTCCATCAGATCTCTGGGGATAGATACAGACAGAAGGCCATATACCTTTCCCTCGCGTTCCAATCGCATGGTCATTGCTCCCCTCCCACTATAAGTGTCTGAAAGGGGACAATTTGCGCAGGTAAGTGGCGGGTTTTGCGTCACTACAACATCCGATTGATTCATTGCCTTCTGGCCACAATAACTCAACTCACCTCGCTTGATCATCTCTGTCATTGGCAAGAAATGCTCACCCAACCCAGATTCAGCAATGGTAACAAGCCCTCCGGCCTTATCTAACAGGGCGATCCAGGCGCTAAAATAAGCGCGGGTATCAATGAGTTTGTCGCAGATGCCTTGAACCAACCTATTGCTTTCTTTTTCCTTTGCCAGCAACTGGTTGACACCTCGTATGGCACGCAGCGCCGCATTGAAATGCAATAGCTCCTCCTCCGAATGCTTGCGCTCAATAATATGACCCAATTGCTTTGCAATAATCGTGAGCAGATTCCTTTCTTCTTTCAGGAAAGGGGCTTCATCTCTTTCTGGTCTTTCCTTTAGGTAATAGACCTCCAGAGCGCCGATGTCCTTGCCATAGCCCCTTATATCTTCTGCATGCCTCCAGTTGGTCTCTTTGAAGTTTTCCGTTCTGAATTCTTTATCTCTAAAGATAAGTCGCGCGCAGGTAATCTCAGGATCCTGCCAGGCATGGGGAATGAGATTAACCACCCCCTGAAGGATTTCCTCAATTAAAATGCCTGGTTTATCAACAAGCTTGCTTATATTATATAGGCAATCCAGTCCATTGAACCCTTTTTCCAGTTCTCCATATGTTGTTTTCTTGGTCACCAGGGTCTCCTCCTATTTGCCTTAAAATCAAAAATTATCTTGCAATACTTAAATCTTCATAGAAAAATAGGGAATTGTCAAGGTTTCCTTTACTTACAGAAATTTACAAACTGCAAAAACACTCCCTCTCCCTTGATGGGAGAGGGCTGGGGTGAGGGTGACCCTCCCCTTTGTCCCCTCCCACGAGGGGAGGGGAAATATCAGTTTTTATAGACGTTCAATTATCAGTTTGTAAATTC
>QMLT01000077.1 GCA_003646875.1 Deltaproteobacteria bacterium | reverse complement strand
GGAGAGATGGCCGAGTCGGCTGAAGGCGCTCGCCTGCTAAGCGAGTGTGGGGCGAAAGCTCTACCGAGGGTTCGAATCCCTCTCTCTCCGCCACAAGCATTATCTCATCAAAGGTATTCATGTAATCTTTCTCCACCTCGTTCCATCTTTGGTGTCAATAACCTCAACTCCCAATTTCTTTAGTTCATTTCTTATCTTATCAGCCTTTGCCCAATCCTTTTTTTGCCGAGCATCATCCCTTTCTTGAGTTAAATTTTCTATTTGTTGAGAGGGTTCTGGCTCTGCAAGATCCATGACCATTAGCACTGAGTTGAGCCTGGATAGAATAGCTTCAATCTTATCTCGGTCAGATGGGTCCAGGCCTTTGGAATCCATTATACGATTGATATGGTGCATAAATTCAAAGAGCGCAGCCAGGGCAGGCGCAATATTCAGATCATCATCCATTTTCTCTGTAAACTTATGCCTAAGATCATAAATTAATTGGTCAATTTCGCTATTATGTGGGGCTTTTTGGCAGGAGCGGAGCTTATGCACAAATCTATCTAAGCGTGAGACAGTATTTTTTGCTATAGTTAGCTTTGACCATGAGAAATCAATAGCTTTTCTGTAATGCATAGTAGTAAGCCAATATCTAATTTCTCTCCCGGTGTAACCTTTATTAAGCACATCTCTGAGGGTGATATTTTTTTCTTTCACCAATTCGTTATGGATCCAGTAGTTAACTACTGGCTTACCAGTAAGGGATTCTAATATAGCTATATTGTTTTCGTGATGCGGGAAGATCATGTCGGTGCTGCCAGTATGAATATCATAGGTTTCGCCAAGATATTCCATAGCCATAGCAGCACATTCTATGTGCCAGCTAGGTCGAACGTTTCCCCACTTGGTGGAAAAGAATATCCCTCTTTTAAGTTCATTCAATGTTGCTCGCTTAAGCAGGGTAAAGTCTCTTGGGTTATCTTTTTCGTAACTATCAAGGTCAACTGTTTTGCCGACCCTGATTTTGTTTAAATCTACCCTTGAAAGTTTACCATAGTCCCTAAAACGGGAGATGTCGAAGTAGACAGAGCGTAATCTTTCATAGGCATAACCTTTTTGTAATAGTTTTTGAGTAAAATCTATCATTTCTTCCACGTGATCGCTGGCCAGGGGGTAATTGGTTGCCCTTTTGATATTAAGGCTGTCCAGATCTTTAAGGAATTCTTGATAATATTTTTGGGTGAACGTGGTTACTTCTTCACCCACTGCCTCTGCTCCCTGAATCGTTTTATCATCCAGGTCAGTAATATTTATTATGTGTGTAACAGCAAAACCCTTAAACTCAAGGTAGCGTCTCAGGAGGTCAGCGACAATATATCTCCTGCAATTAGCAAGATCTATTAATTTTGATACGGTGGGTCCGCAGGAATAGATAGAGACCTCGTTTTCTTTTATGGGGATGAAGACATCTTTTTGCCTCGTCAATGTATTATAGAATTTGATGTCAGTCTTTTTTTTGTCCATAAATAGATTGGTGCTCAGGTATCGTTCACCGCCATCCGGAAAGATAACCACAAGAACGCCCTCTTTTATCTCCTGCGCTACCTTAAGAGTGGCGGCCATGGCTGCCCCTGAACTCATGCCAACAAAGATGCCTTCTTCTTTGGCAAGTCTTCTTGTCATCTGGAAGGCCTCTTCATCTTCGATATGGACAATACGATCCAGAAGATCCTTTTTAAATATTTCAGGCCGATAGGATTCCTTCATATTTTTCATTCCCTGGATGCTATGGCCCAGATAGGGCTCGACTCCCACTATCTTGATTGTTGGCTTATACTTTTTTAATCTCTTTGAAAGGCCCATTACCGTGCCTGTAGTTCCCATAGCGGCCACTGCCATGGTAACTTTTCCACCAGTCTGTTCCCAAATCTCGACAGCAGTTCCGTTATAATGAGCCATCCAGTTACTTTCATTGTTAGATTGATCTGCCAGCCAGTATTTATCAGAGCTTTCTCTAACCAGATTATATGCCTCTTCAATAGCGCCATCAGTGCCTAAACGTGATGATGTATACCTAAGATCTGCGCCCAATGCCTTCAGTATCTTTCTTCTTTCCTCGCTAACTGAATCAGACATAGTGAGCATCAACCGGTAACCCTTGATAGCAGCAACAAGGGCAAGCCCTATTCCAGTGTTGCCGCTTGTAGCCTCTACAATTATTTTATCCTTGGTTAATTGACCAGTTCTCTCTGCCTTCTCTATCATGGACAGGGCTATTCTATCTTTAATCGATCCACCGGGATTAAAAGACTCAAGTTTGGCAAAAATCTTAACTTTATCGTTTCTGTTAAGATGCCTTATTGGAACGATAGGTGTATTTCCAATCGTATCTAAAATGTTATTATATTTCTTGGTCACTATTGTTATGCCTGACATAAGGTTGTGATTGGTACGTATTTCTAATATAAAAGGCGAAATATGGCCATAAAATAAAGCTGTTAACGACCAACAAGGCAGATCTTGCTATATATTTTGTACGCACAAAGCCTTACAGTTCCTTACTCAAAGATCTCTTTAGATAGTTCCTGATATTTTTTATAAACGTCGCCACCAAAACAGACAAACATAACTTTTTTAATGGATTGGTTGTGTTGAAGGAAGAATTTAGTTTCTCTTAAGGCAATATTTACTGCTCTTTTCAGAGGAAATCGGTATGCGCCAGTACTTATGGATGGAAAGGCAACTGTCGCTACGCCTAACTCTAATGCTGCTTTAAAGGAATTTATATAACATTTGGCCAGCAACTCATCCTCCTCTCCATACCCACCCGACCAGATTGGACCGACTGTATGGATAACCCATCTGGCAGGCAACCGATACCCCTTTGTTACGCGGGCCTCACCAGTTGGGCACCCACCTATCGTCCTTGTTTCAGCAAGGAGCTCCGGGCCAGCTGCCCTGTGTATCGCCCCATCAACGCCTCCACCACCTAAAAGCGAAGTATTAGCAGCATTTACAATGGCGTCTACCTCCATCTTTGTAATGTCTCCCTGAACAATCTCTATTTTATCCTTTAAAGCTTTTTCCATCTATTTCCTCCAATTTAAGATCTTTTACATAGAAATATTTGAAAGCCCTTTTGAAGTCAAGAGGAAGAAGAAAGATCTTTTATTAGATTGTAACGGAAGACAGATTCGTTTAGAATACAAGCATCTTTTTAGTGGTTCAAAGGTTCAGGGGTTCAAGGTTCCATTCTCGTCCCCGGGCTGCATTTTGGATGCGTATTTACGAGAAAAGCGTCAGCTTCGTCAGTCCTAACCCAAAATTTGGAGCCAGATTGGCAATTATTTGGGAAAACGAGCATTTTTAACGAGGACTTCGGGTCTTTAATGCCTTCTTTGTCCTTAACCCTGAACGTTGAACCCTGAACCCGTGAACGTTTACAAAAATGTTAACTATTGGCACATTACATATGAAGAATCGGCTTATTATGGCCCCTATGTCAGGAAAAACAAACCTCCCATTTCGGCTTATTATTAAAAAAATGGGAGCAGGTCTTGTTATTACAGAGATGATCAGCGCTGTTGGTCTTTCCAGGGGACAGGCAAAAACCCTCGCCTATCTCGAAAGTCATCCTGATGAAAGACCTGTTGCTGCGCAGTTATTCGGATCTGACCCGGATACAATGGCAATATCGGCGCGGATAGTAGCTGAAAAAGGGCTGGATATTGTTGATATTAACATGGGATGTCCGGTAAAAAAAGTTATTAAGACTGGATCAGGAGCAGCCCTGATGCGGGAGCCAAAGAAGGTGGCAAAGATACTTTCTGCTGTGCGAAAAAGTAGCCCCCTCCCATTGACGGTAAAAATTAGGGCTGGCTGGTCACCAGAAGAGGCGAATGCCCTTGAGGTTGCGAGTATAATTGAAGACAGTGGAGCTGATGGGATTACCATTCATCCACGTTTTGCCAGTCAAGGATTTTCTGGAAATGCTGATTGGGCCTTAATTGCCAGGGTAAAGAAGGCAGTGAAAATCCCTGTGATAGGTAATGGTGATATAACAAGACCTTCTTTAGCCTTAAAGATGCGCTCTGAAACGAACTGTGATGGTATTATGATTGGTAGGGCAGCATTAGCTAATCCATGGATTTTCAAGCAGATCTTAGATATGGAAAATAAGGGAAGTTTTGAAATCCCGAACCTGGATGAAAGATATCAGTTAATCATGGATCATTATTCGCTTCTTATAGAATATTTTAGAGAAAATAGGGCAACAGGCATTATTAAAGGCTTACTGATTTTATACACAAAAGGTCTTCCAAATAGAAGATTATTAAGGAGTTTTATTCCAGAGATAGATGGAAGGGAAAAACTGATCTCTGTTTTAAACAAATACTTTGGATCCATCAGGGAGGAGATGGCTGGTGAAGGTTAAATTAGCAAAAACTGCTGGATTTTGCATGGGAGTGAGAAGGGCAATGGAAATTGCACTATCTGAGGCAAACAAAGGCAATGGAAAGCTTTTCACATTTGGGCCTATAATCCATAATCAACAGGTCTTAGATCTCCTTCGATCTAAAGGGGTGGATGTCAAAGAAGATATTAATAGGCATGACAGAGGAAGGATAATTATCAGGGCTCATGGTATTACACCGACCGAAAGAGAAAAGATACGGTCTTCGAATCTCAAGTTAATTGACGCAACATGCCCGAGAGTGGCAAAGGTACAGGCAATAATAAAAAAATATAGCAAGAAAGGCTATACTCCCGTCATATTTGGGGATGCCAAACATCCGGAGGTTATTGGTTTGATGGGTTATAGTAAAGGCCAGGGTATCATTATAAGTTCTGTTGAAGATGTTGAAAAACTTTCTGACAAGAAAAAATTAATTCTGGTATCTCAAACAACACAAGATGCAGATGCCTACAGAGAAATAATAGATGCTATCAAGGGTCGTTATCCAGATGCTATAATATTTGATACTATCTGCGACGAAACATATAAAAGACAGAGAGAAGTCAGATCATTGGCCTCTGAGGTTGATAGCATGGTAATAGTTGGTGGATATAACAGTGGTAATACCAAACGGCTCTATCAGGTATCAAGGTCAACAGGCAAACCTACGTATCATATTGAGACCGAGAAGGAGCTACAGAACTCCTGGTTTTCATCAACAGAAACAACTGGGGTTACAGCCGGCGCCTCAACACCCAATTGGATGATTAGAAAAGTTACCGATAGATTGAAAACCATGGGTAAAACCAGGCAATATCCACTTAGAAGTGTATTCAAAAGGGTTTTCCAATTTTTAGTGAAGATAACCCTTCCTGAGGCTATAGGGGCATTTTCTCTTACCTATGCCGGGATTCTTCTATCAAGAGGAAATGCTGATTTCATCTATCCATTTCTTGCTCTATTCTATGTTTTTAGCATGCATGTCCTTAATCGTTTTCTTGACAAAGAGGCCAGTGCATATAACGATCCTGGCACAGCGCTTTTCTATGCCACGCACAAAACTTTTCTTATAATTACCTCTCTCATAGGAATATGTGCAGGACTAATTCTCTCACTTTCTTTGGGAATTGCACAGTTTTTGCTTTTTCTTGCTCTGACTATCCTTGGCTTAGTCTATAGCATTCCGATAATACCATGGAGACTTGGATATCTCGGTCGTTATGGAAAAATAAAGGACCTTCCTGGTTCAAAAAATATAACAGAGGCACTGGCCTGGGGTACAATCAGCTCGCTACTGCCTATTATTGGATGGCCGAAGCCTTTTTGGCCTGGTGTTTTGGTTTCTTTCTTTTTTGTCTCATCTATGTGTTATATACGGTCTGGCCTCTTTGACATCCTCAATATGCAGGGGGATTTAATCGTTGGCAAGGAAACCCTTCCAGTTGCCCTTGGAGAGGAAAGGGCTATTAAGCTTTTACTATTATTAAACAGCCTTTTTGGTATATTATTACTATTGTCAACGGCTATAGGGATGGTTTCAAATTTAGGTTATTTCTTTATTGTGTGTTTCATGATTTCATTTTTTTATCTTGAAGCTTACAATAAGGGGTGGATAAGAGCTGGATATTTTCTGCAATCCCTTGCCGAAGTCAATCTCTTTTTGGCAGGAGTGTTTGCATTCATGTGGGAGTTGCTTTAGAAAATGCCCATGGTTAGTGTAATAATTCCAACGTTTAATAGGTCTGAGAAGGTGGTGAGGGCAGTGTCATCTGTCCTTAATCAAGACTTTAGAGATTTCGAGGTAATAGTAGTTGATGATGGGTCAATTGATAACACCCATGAAGCACTGTCCAAATATATGTCTGCGATAAAATATATAAGACAGTCGGAGAACATGGGAGTATCAGCAGCCAGAAATAGAGGAATAAAGAGTTCGATAGCGCCCTGGATTGCATTTTTAGACTCAGATGATTATTGGCTTACTGAAAAGCTATCTGTTCAGATAGAATATATTGATCAAAATCCTAATACTGTAGCCTGCCAGACAGAAGAAATATGGATAAAAAATGGTAGACGCGTCAACCCAAAGAAAAGACATAAAAAACCCTCAGGAAATATATTTACGCAATCGTTAAAGCTATGCCTGGTTAGCCCATCAAGCGTGATTATAAAGAGGTCTCTTTTTGAAGATGTTGGTCTTTTTGATGAAACCCTCCCAGTCGCTGAGGACTTTGATCTGTGGTTGAGGATATCATGCAGGCACCCTATTCACTTAATTGACAAGGGGTTGGTTGTTAAGGAAGGAGGGCATGATGATCAACTCTCCAGGCAATTCTCTGGTATGGACCGCTTTAGGATTAAGGCTATAGTTAGACTGGTCGAAAGTGGAATACTTTCTCAAGATCAAACAAGCCAGGCTATGGAGGAATTATCTATCAAATGCAGGATATATGGCGAGGGATGTGTTAAAAGAGGAAAAATACAAGAGGGAAATTTTTACCTCTCACTTCCCAAAAGGCTTGATAGTAATGGCGAGATCCTTTTAAATAGTGCCATGCATTCATTTTTGGAAGAATGACAAATTCTATATATCAGAGTTTCTAAAACTTGTTTAAATAACAACATTTTCAATGGAAGATTGGGATTCCGAGGATTCCGTGTTGAGTGGGGCTGATTTAAATAAGGAAACTGCTAATGCGCCTTAGGCGCATTAACCCCCATGTCAGGAGAAATATCGCCAATCCTTCACCTTGCCCAAGACAAGTTCACCCAGAATCCCAATATTCTCCCCGCTGTTTCAGCAGGAATGAGCGAAGCGAACTGAGTTCGATAATCACTCAGGTCTTCCGTTTATCGAGATAGACATTACTATAATAGCTCTTCCAAAGGCAGGCAGTCGACTCTTATATTGCCGATTTAAGAGCGACATTCCAGGTGCATCTGG